>DASPRL010000180.1 GCA_035624475.1 Terriglobales bacterium | reverse complement strand
ATATTGACAGCCACTTCCCCGCCGCCTTCGGTCCCGGCGACCGCCAACTGGTGGAGCACTGCGCCCGCCTGCTGGGCCGCCACCTGGAGAAGGGCAGCTCCTCAGCGCGATGAAGCCCAAGCAAGTGGTGGCCGCGCTGCTGGTGCGCGAGGACAAGCTGCTCATCTGCCAGCGCACCCGCCACCAGCCCATGCCGCTGAAGTGGGAGTTCCCCGGGGGCAAGATCGAGGCCGGAGAGCAGCCCACCGAGGCCCTGCGCCGCGAGCTGGAGGAGGAGCTGGGCATCCAGGCGCGCATCGGGAATGAGGTGGCGCACCTGCGCCACGACTACAAGAACGGCGGCGCCGTGGAGCTGCAGTTCTTCCGGGTGGATGAATACGCCGGCGAGATCGAGAACCTGGTCTTTCGCGAGGTGCGCTGGGTGGAGCGCGCCGAGCTCCCGCAATACGATTTCCTGGAGGCCGACCTCACCCTGGTGCGCGACCTGGCGGCCGGCAAGCTGCTCTAGCCGCTCAGGTGAATAGCGTCCACAGGTAGCCCGCCGTGAGCAGGATCAGCACTCCCGCTGTGACCCAGGCGACGATGTCGAACAGCCGGGTATTGGTGTTGTCGCCCATCAGTTCCGGCTTGTTGACCAGCAGCAGCATGAAGATGAGCACGAAGGGCAGCACCGCTCCGTTGACCACCTGGGAAGCGATGGTGACCTTGAGCAGGGGAAAATCGGGCCACAAGGTGAGTCCCGCGCCCACCGCGATCAGCACGGTGTAGAGCCAGTAGAAGGCCTTGGCCTCGCCGAACTTCTTGTCCACCCCGGACTCAAAACCCAGGCCTTCGCACACCGTGAAGGCGGTCGAGAGCGGCAGGATGGAGGCCGCGAACAGCGAGGCGTTGAACAGTCCGAAGGCGAAGAAGACGTAGGCGTAATCGCCCGCCAGGGGACGCAGGGCCTGGGCGGCGTCGGCGGCGGTCTGGATGTCGCGGTGGCCATGCACGAACAGGGTGGCAGCGCAGGCCACGATGATGAACCAGGCCACGAGGTCGGTGAAGATACAGCCGATGACCACGTCCAGCCGGGAGGCGGCGTAGGTCTTCTTGGTGACCCCTTTCTCCACCACCGAGGACTGCAGGTAGAACTGCATCCAGGGGGCGATGGTGGTGCCCACCACGCCCAGCACCATGTAGAGGTAGTCGCGGTTGTCGAAGCTGGAGAGCCGGGGTGGGTTGATGGTGGCCCGGGCCGCCTCCTTCCAGGCGGGATGGGCCAAGAGCCCGGCCACGATGTAGGTGAAATACACGAACGAGGCGACCAGAAACACCTTCTCCACGCTCTTGTACTGGCCCTTCACCACCAGCAGCCACACGATCACGGCGCACACCGGCACGCTGGCGTACTTGGGGATGCCGAACAATTCCAGGCTGAGGGCGATGCCGGAGAATTCCGCCAGCACGTTGCCGAAGTTGGTGAGCAGGATGCCCAGCATCATGAAGAAGGTGATACGGAAGCCGAACTCCTCGCGGATGAGGTCGCTGAGCCCCTTGCCGGTGACCGCGCCCATGCGCGAGGCCATCTCCTGCACCACGATCAGGGCCAGGGTGACCGGGATCATGGTCCACAGCAGGGAGTAGCCGAACTGCGCGCCCGCCTGCGAGTAGGTGGTGATGCCGCCGGCGTCGTTGTCCACGTTGGCGGTGATGAAGCCCGGCCCGATCACTGCCAGTAGCAGCAGCAGTCGCGTCTTCCAGTGGCGGAGCCATTTGGGGCGTCTCTTCATGGCGCACGCGGAGCCCGAGGGGATTCGAAAGGCTCCTCAGGATAAACGGGGACGCAGAATCCCGCCAGCCAGGATTTTCACGAAACTTCCTTAACCACGGAGGGCACAGAGGTAAAGCATCTCAGAACCACGGGCACGAAGACGCAAGAAGGGCAGGCGGCTGCGACCACTGGGGTTCGATCACCGGATCACTCGATCGCCAGATCACCCGATCGGGTTTCAGAGCTTGGCGCGCAGCAGGCTGATCACGTCGTCGGCGGTGATCACGCCGGTCAACCGGCCCTGGTCGTCCACCACCGGCAGCGTGACCAGGTTGTACTTGTCGAACAGGGCGGAGACCTCTTTCTCGTTGGCGCCGGCGTTGCAGGAGAGCAGGGGCTCGGACTGCAGGGTGGAGAGGCGGGTCTCGGGCTTAGCCAGCACCAGGCGCGCCAGGGGCACCGTGCCCACCAGCTTGTCCTGGCCGTTGATGAGGAAGATGGAGCTCAGGCTCTCCACGTCGCCCTCGAAGTGGCGCAGGTGCTCGATGGCCTCGGCGACGGTGGCGTGGGGCGGCAGCGCCAGGTAGTCGGTGGTCATGCGCCCGGCGGCGGTGTCTTCCTCGAAGCCCAGCAGCTCCGCCACCTCCTCGCGTTCTGCCGGCGCCATCTCGTCCAGGATCTCTTCCGTGGTCTCCTTGGGCAGGTCGGCCAGCAGGTCGGCGGCCGCGTCGGGGTTCATCTCCTCCACGATGTCGGCGGCGCGTTCGGAGTCCAGGGACTCGACGATGGAGACCTGCAGCTTGGGATCGACCTCGGCGAGGGCCTCGGCCGCCACTTCCTCGTCCAGGGTCTCGAAGACGGCCTCGCGCTCGGCGGGCGCCAGCTCTTCCACGATGTCGGCGATGTCGGCGGGATGCAGCCGGGCCAGGCGCTCGTGGGCGATCTTCAGCTTGACCCGGCGCGCCGGGTCGGTCTCGATCAGATCCACGAACTCCCAGGGGATGGTGCGGGGCGGGAGCTTGGCCACCAGCGCGTTCAGGGCAGCGCGCGGGACGATCCCCTTGAGCAGGCGGCGGATGGCCCCGCGCATGCCCACGTCCACCTCGCCCACCTTGAGCTGCACGTGGTGGTCGACCTGCTCTTCCAGGAAATCCACGTCGTTGACGCGCACGACCTTGCGCCCGTGGACGTCGATGATCTGCTGGTCGAGCAGGTCGCGCTCCAGCAGCAGCAGGCCTTCGGTGGAACCGTAGAAGGCGGGCCACGCGGCGGCCTCGGTGGCGGCCCGCAGCCCGTGGTGATCGAGCAGTTCGACGCTGGCCGAGGCCAGCAGACGGTCGCCGGAGCGCGTGCGCACGATGAAGCTGGCGACGCGGACGGGGTCCTCCTGCGGGCACAGCGCCACCTCGCGCACACGCCCGCGGCTGGCTCCGGAGGAATCCTGCACAGGAGCGCCCAGAAGCTCGGAGAGGGCCAGCAGCGCCACTGCGCTGAGAATACCCAAGACCGCAGGCGGAATCCACAGCTTGTCGCGCGGCGTGCTGCCGGAGGCACGGGGCGCGGCGGGAAGGCGCCTCTCCGAAGCCGCCGCCGCCCACGGTAGCTTTCGGCCGGGGGTTGCACTATCCTGTCCCTGCGCCCCGGGGTGTGACGGGGTGGACTATTCGTTGACATTCCTGGCTTGCGGAAGGCAAACTACCGGATTCCTGAAGAGGGGGCGGCGCGAGGGTGCGTCCCCCGGACCACGCTCCACCCGGCCAGGCAGCTGGCTCGAGCGCACGGTGAAAATCCATCAGGCGGTGCGGACATCGGCAAGATGACGGGCAACCGGGTTTCCTACACCCTGGACTCAACCCTGGACAGCGTCAACACCGCCGAGGAAACGGCGGAACAGTTGGCTGCCAAAGCCGGCTTCTCCGAGGAGGAGTGTCAGAAGATCTCCATGGCGGTGCGCGAGGCCGCGGTCAACGCCGTGCTGCACGGCAACGCCTATGATCCCAACAAGAAGATGACGGTGTCCTATGAGAATACGGGAGGTTCGCTGGTGGTGACCATCGCCGACCAGGGCCGGGGACTGGATCCTAAGGACATTCCCGATCCCCTGGCCCCGGAGAACCTGCTCAAGCAATCGGGACGCGGCATCTTTCTCATGCGTTCGTTCATGGACGAGGTGCGCATCCGCACCCTGCAACCGGGAACCGAGTTTACCCTCATCAAACACCGCGGCCCCGCCGCGAAGACCAAGGAGGCTTCCAAGTGACCATGAAGGCCAGCACGAGACAGGTGAACGGGGTGACGGTCGTGGATTTGAGCGGCCGCATCACCCTGGGCGAGGGCAGCGTGATCCTGCGGGACACGGTGCGCGACCTGGTGGGCAAGGGCAACAAGAAGATCCTGTTGAACCTGGGCGACGTGACCTATATCGACAGCTCCGGCATCGGCGAGCTGGTCAGCGCGTTCACCACCGTGCGCAACCAGGGCGGCGAACTCAAGCTGCTCAACCTCACCAAGAAGGTGCACGACCTGCTGCAGATCACGAAGCTGTACACCGTCTTCGACGTCAAGGACGACGAAGCGGCCGCGGTTGCGTCCTTCAAATAGGCGGGCGCAGCGCCCCCCGGCCTCCGCCCTTCCCGGCGGCGCGAGGCCTTTTTCCCAGCGGACGCGGCCACCCGGGCCGCGTCCAGGAGTCCACCATGCGCATCACACGACTGGACCAATCCCAGGTTGACGCCGACAGCCAGGCCATCTACGAGCATTACCTCAAGGTCCGCGGCAACGTCCCCAACATGTTCCGCACCGCGGCCCACCGCCCCCAGTTCCTGAAGACCCTGATCGCGCACTTCCGCACGGTGATGGAGACGGGCACGGTGGAGACCAAGCTCAAGGAACTGCTCAGCGTGCGCGTCTCCCAGATCAACCAGTGCGAGTATTGACTGGCCTCGCACACCGCCTTGGCAAGGCGGCTGGGATGGAGCGAGGAGCAGCTTGGCCACCTGGCAGAGTACGCCGGGCGGGCCGACTTCACCGCCCGCGAGAAGGTCGCCCTCCGCTTCGCCGAGCGCGTGACCACCGACTCCAACCACGTGGACGAGGAGCTCTGGGCTGACCTGCGCCGCCACTTCGACGAGGGTGAGGTGGTGGAGCTGGCCGCGGTCATCGGCCTCTTCAACTACTTCAACCGCTTCAACAACGCCCTGCAGATGGAGCCCACCAAGTAGCCCGCCCGGCGTTAGACTAGCAAGGTAGGTCCTCCCTTGGGAGGGTACCTTGACCCCGGCCATCCCGGCCTTGAGACGCGCGCACAGCCTTGCCACTCTCTGGCTGCTGCTGAGCAGCCTGGCTTGGGCGGGCTGCTTGCCCGTCGCCGAAGCCCCCAAGAAGATCGGCGCCGACGCCTGCGTCACCGGCACCGTGCTCAAGGTCCAGGAGAGCGAGAAGGGCGGCGCCTGGTTCCTGGATTTCTGCGAGGACTACCGCCAGTGCCCCTTCACGGTGGTGGTCTTCACCCGCGACCTGAGGGACGTGGGCGACGTGCGCCGGCTGCAGGGCAAGAGCATCGAGGTCTGGGGGCGCATCCAGAGTTACGGCGGGCGCGCCGAGATCATCCTGCGCCACGCGCGCCAGCTTCGCGGGGAAGCCGCCAAGCTCCCGCCCCTCCCCAAGGACTATGACGTGGAGCGTCGCGGTCGCTTCAGCGCCACTGCTCCCGGCGCTCCTAAGCCCAAGCGCCCCACCGGCGGCGCCAGCAAGTCGCCCCCGCTGCCCGGAGCGCCGGGTAACACGCCTCCTACCCCGGACGTGGAAAAGCCCGAGCCGCCGCGCTAGGCGCTCACACCATCCCGCGCCGCAGTTCCTTCAGGGAATACAGCGTGCCGCGCCAGAGCACGCCGCCGCGCGCCAGCGTCAGGAAGGCCGAGCGCACCAGGATGTAGGCGAACATCAGCGCGCCTAGGGGATTGGTCACAAAGTAGAGCGCCGAGATGGGCGAGTACCAGGACATCCCCAGGTAAAGCAGGGCGATGGCCAGCACGGCCAGGCCGTAGCCGAGCCGCGCCCAGCCGTGCGCCAGCCCCAGCCCCAGCCACGGGCCCATGTTCAGCACCAGCATGAGGAAGGCGGCGCCCAGCGTCTTGGCCAGGTTGAAGTTCATCACCGCGAAGGCGTTCTTGGTGAGGTTCTGGACCACGCCCAGCGCGCCCGGAGCCCAGTGCAGCCGGATGAGGTCGCGCCCGAAGGCCACGTTCTGGCGGTAGCCGTGTTCCTTCACCATCTGCCCCAGCTTCATGTCGTCCACCACCGCCAGGCGCAGGCGTTCATAGCCGCCCACGGTTTCATACGCCGAGCGCCGCACCAGGTTGAAGCAACCCGCCCCCAGGTGGTCCCTGGTCTTGGGATCTGAGACCTTCCACGGGCGGTGCCCGAAGGTGAACATCACCTGGAAGAAGCCGATCATCATGCTCTCGCCGGGTGTCGCCATCTCCATGGTGGGCAGCAGGACCATGTGATCGAGCCGCTTCTGTTCCACGCAGGCCATCACGCGGCGCAGGGTGTCGGGACGGAAGAAGATGTCTCCGTCGGTGAACAGCAGCCACTCCCCCGCAGCCTGGGAGGCGGCCGTCCACATGGCGTGGGTCTTGCCCAGCCAGCCCGCCGGCAATTCCGTCACATGGATCACCTTCAGCCGCGAGGATGGGGGCGCGGTCGCAGCCACCTGGTCCATGATCCGCCCGGTGGCGTCGGTGGAGCGGTCGTCCACCGCGATGATCTCGTAGTCGGGATACTCCAGGGCCAGCAATGACTGCAGGCAACGCGCGATGGACTCTCCCTCGTTGCGCGCGGGCACGATGATGCTCACCTGGGGCGCGTTTGACTCCGCTACCGGTTTGTCCCAGGCCGCCTCGATCAGATTCGGCACCTGCGGCATGCCCAGGGCGGCGTCCACGACGCGCGAAAGCCACACCACCGCCAGCAGAGCTCCCAGCGTCCAGACCGCGACCTGGATCATGCCCCCGCTCCGGGCGCGGCGTTGGGGTTGGCGGGCAGGCGCGGGGCGAAGCGCATCCCGTAGAGCAGGATGGCGGAGGAGAGCGCGATGGCGGCCACCGTCGAGACGAACCCGGTCTGCAGGTTGCTGCGGTCGGAGATGTAGCCGATCAGGCTGGGGGAGAAGGCGTCGCCCAGCAGGTGGATCACGAACAGGTTGACGGCGATGGCGGTGGAGCGGATGTGCGCGCCCACTGAATTGATCACGGCGGCGTTGAGCGGACCGGTGTTCATCAGCAGCAGGAACTCGGCGATGAAGATCGCTGGAAACATGGGCCGTCCGCTCAGGTAGATGGCCCCCAGCATCGCCGGGATTCCGAGGCCCAGGGTGGCCGCCGAAACCAGGTAGTAGGCTCCATGGGTGCGGCGCAGCAGGCGGTCGCCCAGCCAGCCTCCGAACAGCGTGCCGACCGTCCCAGTGATGGCGGTCGAAGCCCCGAAGATCAGGTTGGCGTGGTCCAGGCCCACGCCGCGCACGCGGTTGAGGAATGTGGGCATCCACACCTGCAGGCCGCCCAGGCAGAAGGTCATCATGGCCATGCCCAGGGTGGCGGTGAGGAAGGCGCCGTTGCGCGCCAGGTGCAGCAGGCTGGCGCGCTCCGGGGTCTCGCGCAGCCGGTCGGAGAGACCGCGCTCGGGCTCGCGCAGAAAGACCAGCGTGAGCGCCAGCAGAAAACCAGGGATCGCTCCCACGTAGAAGGGCGCGCGCCAGCCGTAGCGCTCGCCCAGCATCCCGCCGATCAGGTAGCCCACCGCCGTCCCCACCGGGATGGCCATGAAGAAAACGGCCAGCATGCGGCCGCGACGCTGCTCCGGAAACAAGTCGGCGATGATCGAAGGCGCCGCCGCGGCGTAGCTGGCCTCGCCGATGCCCACGATGGTGTGTCGTACCAGCAAACCGTTGAAATCCGTGACAAAGGCGGTCAGCAGCGTGGCTCCGCTCCACAGCAGGATGCCGGTGGTGATGATGATCCGGCGCGGGAAGCGGTCGGCCAGCGCTCCCAGGAACGGCGCTGCCACCATGTAGGTCCCGAAGAAGGCGGTGGAGAGCAGGCCGAAGTCCAGGTCATGCCGGTGGAATTCTTTCTGGATCAGCGGCTGCACCGCGAACAGCACCGAGCGGTCGATGTAGTTGAAGAAGTTGATGGCGGTGAGCAGCGCCAGCATGGTCCGGGGATAGATCTTGGGGGGCATGCGCAGGCCGGGACTATACCATGCCGCGGCTGGCGGTCCCCGGGGCGGCGGGGCGCTCAGGCGGGAGGCTTCCCTCTCGGCCGCGGCCAGCGCGCTTCCACCACCGTGCCGATGCCGCCGCGCGGCCGGAACTCCCCCCGCACCACCGCCCACACCGGGCGGGCGGCCCGCACCACGTCCTCCAGCACCCGGTTCACCACGTTCTCCTGGAAGATCCCCAGGTTGCGGTAGGCGAGCACGTACTCCTTCACCGACTTCAATTCCAGACACTGCCGCGCCGGCATGTAGCGGATGGTGAGGGTGCCGAAGTCCGGCAGCCCGGTCTTGGGACACACCGAGGTGAACTCGGGAACGTCGATGACGATCTCGTAGGCGGGAAACTGGTTGGGCCAGGTCTCGATGGCGGGAAAGGGCCCCCCGAGCCCGGCGCGAGCGTGCTTCGGGGTGTAGCGTTTGGCGCGCGGCATCTCCGCCATTCTACTCGAACACTCTGTCTCCGGCTGGATTCTGTCACACCGCGGCCACCCCTAGGGAGGAGCGCGCATCTAAGCTCAAAGCGCCGAAGTCCGCACGCCCCGGCGGGAGGCTGAGCCCGGCGGTCCTCCGGGGAAAGGCAAGGAGTGCCGCTCTTGCAACCGGCCCGATACTCCGATTCATTTATACTTAAGGGTTCTCCTGCCGTCGGCCGTCCGATGCCCTTGGATCATGCCATCGCTTTCGCGCGCAAGCACCGCGCCTCCGTCATCGTGCTCGCGGTCGCGCTGGGGGTGTTGCTGCTGGCGGCCTTCATCTCGGCGCGCCGCGGCCGGGTACCGGTACGCGCGGAGAAGGCGTTGCGCCGGACCATCCTGAATACCATCTCCACCAACGGCAAGATCCAGCCGGTGGACGGCTTCGAGGCGCACGCCCCCCTGGCCACCACCGTGCGGCGGGTGCTGGTGCGCGAGGGCGACTGGGTGAAGAAGGGGCAACTGCTGCTGCAGCTCGACGACGCCGACGCCGCCGCCCAAGCGGCCCGCGCCCTGGCGCAACTGCGCTCCGCCGAAGCCGCCCTGCACGCGGTGCAAGTGGGCGGCACCCACGAGGAAGTCCTGGACCGCCAGGCGGAGCTGGTGAAGGCGCAGGGCGAGGTGGAGGCGGCGCAGCGCAATCTCGACGCCATGCGGCAGCTCAAGCAGAACGGGGCGGCCACCGCGGCGGAGGTGCAGAACGCAGAGAACCGCCTCAAGACCGCCCAGGCCCAACTGAGCGTGCTGGAACAGAAGAAGAGCGACCGCTACTCGCGTCCCGAGGTGGCCAAGGTGCAAGCCCAGGCCGCCGACGCCCGTGCCGCCTACGCCGCCGCCCAGGAGGTGGTGCGCCAGTCCAACGTCACCGCCACCAGCGACGGCACCGTCTACAACCTGCCCGTCCACCCGGGCATGTACGTCGCCGCCGGCGACCTGCTGGTGCAGGTGGCCGACCTCTCCACCGTGCAGGTGGCCGCCTACGTCGACGAGCCCGACATCGGGCGCCTGGAGCGCGGCCAGAAGGTGACCCTGGCGTGGGACGCCATTCCGGGGCGCACCTGGGCGGGCACGGTGACGCGCGTGCCCACCACCGTCAGCCTGCTGGGCACTCGCACCGTCGGCCAGATCACCTGCGAGATTCCCAACCCGGACCACAAGCTGCTGCCCAACGTGAACGTCAGCGTCACCATCACCACCGCCCGCCACGACCACGCTCTCACCGTACCGCGCGAGGCGGTCCACCAGGAAGACGGGCAGCATTACGTCTTCCAGGTCGTGGACGGCGAACTGCAGCGGCGCGAAGTGGAAACCTCGGTCGCCGACCTCACCCGCATCGAGGTGGTGCGCGGCCTGGAGGACGACGCGGTGGTGGCGTTGGGCTCGACCAACGGCCAGGTGCTGCGTTCCGGCCTGCCGGTGCGCGTCGTCCAGCGATGACCCGGATCTTCTCTACGGTGTTGGTGCTGCTGGGGCTGGCAGGCGCGGCCCCCGCCCTTCCCCCGCGTCCCGCTGCGCCCGCACCCGCGGAGATGATCGCCGCCGGCCGCATCGATGAGGCAGTGAACCTGCTGCGGGCGCGCGTGGCCGCCTCCCCCAACGACGCCGAGGGCTTCAACCTGCTGGCCCGTGCCTATTACGCGGAGGAGCGCTGGGACGACGCCGTCCACGCCGCCGAGCGCAGCATCGCCCTGCAGCCCGACAACAGCAACTACCACATGTGGCTGGCCCGCGCCGACGGCCTGAAGGCGGAGCACTCCAATTTCTTCACCGCCGCCCGCATGGTGGGCCGCATCAAGCGCGAATTCGAGCGCGCGGTCGAACTCGACGGCTCCAACGTCGAGGCCCGCTCCAACTTGGCCGAGTTCTACATCGAGGCCCCGGGGTTCCTGGGCGGCAGCAGCGACAAGGCCCGCATCCAGGCGCAGGCGATCGCCTCCCTCAATCCCCCGGTCTCCATGTGGGTGCTGGCGCGGCTGGCGGAGAAAGAGGGCGACCCCGGGGAAGCCGAGCGCTTCTACCGCGCCGCCATCGAGGCCAGCCACGGCTCGGCCCCCACCTGGATCGACCTGGCTTCTTTCTTCCGCCGGGTCAAGCGGTACGACGACATGGAGCAGGCCATCCAGCAGGCCTTGGCCGCCGACCACAAGAACGGCGACGACCTCTTCGACGCGGCTGGGCTCCTGCTGCGCGCCGACCGCAACCTGCCCCTGGCGGCCCAGTCGCTGCGTCGGTACCTGGAGTCGGGGAGGCCGGTGGAGTCCGCTCCTCTGAATCAGGCCCATCAGTTGCTGGGAGCGGTCCTGGAAAAACAGGGCGACCGCCCGGGTGCGCTGGCCGAGTACCGAGCGGCCCTGGCGCTGGCCGCCGACTACAAGCCCGCCAAGGAAGGCATCCGGCGCCTGCAACCCTGAGGCCGGAACCCCGTCGCTTCGGCCGCGCCTGCATCTTCCCCAGTTGCTATACTCCCTTCTCCGACCCTGGAACTCCATCTCCGAGGTGGTGTCATGAAAGCCCTTCTTCGCTCCACGGTGTGGCTGCTGACCCTGGTCTGCATGCTGGCGGCGCTGGGCCGGCCGGCCGCCGCCGGCGATCCTCTGCCCTTCCGCCGCGCCATCGAACTGGCGCTGCACCACAGTGGCGACATGGCCATCGCCGCCGCCGACCAGGAGGCCGCCCACCAGTCCTACCTGGAGACGCGCAACGGCTATCTGCCCACCATCATCGTGGGCTCGGGGGTCGCCGCCAGCTACGGCTTCCCCATGAGCCTGGAAGGCGCGGCTCCTTCGGTCTTCAACGTCACCACCCAGCAGTACCTGTACAACCCGGCGGTGCAGCAGTTCCTGAAAGCCGCGCGCACGGACTGGAACGCCAGCGGCATCAGCGTGGAAGACCGCCGCAACCAGGTCATCCTGGAGACGGCCCTGGTCTACGCCGAGCTCGACAAGCTGAGCAGCACCCTGCACGTGCTGCAAGAGCAGGCGGGCTCGGCACAGCGCGTCGAGCAGGTGGTCAGCATGCGAGTGCAGGCCGGGGTGGACAACGAGCTGGAGATCACCCGCGCCAAGCTCACGGCCGCGCGCGTGCGCCTGAACCTGGCCGATGCCGAGAGCCGCGCCGCCGTCCTGCGCGCCCGCCTGGCGCAGCTCACCGGGCTGCCCGCCGACAGCATCGAGACGGTCACCGAGTCTATTCCCGAACTGCCTGCGGTCCCGGCCGAGGAAGTCTCCGAGAAGACCCTCGACCAGGACCCGGAGGTCCGGGTGGCCAACGAGCGCGCCGCCGCCATGGTCTTCCGCGCCAAGGGTGAGCACCGCATGCTCTATCCCTCCATCGACCTGGCCGGCCAATACGGCCTGTTCTCCAAGTTCAACAACTACGACCAGTACTTCAAGAAGTTCCAGCGCAACAACGTCACCTTCGGGCTGGAGATCCGCTTCCCGCTGTTCAACTTTTCGCAGAAGGCGCGCGCCCAGGCCGCGGACGCCACCGCCCTGCGCGCCCAGAAACAGGCGGAGGACGTCAAGAACCGCCTCTCGGTCGAGACCCTCAAGCTCGAGGGCGCGGTCAAGCAATTGGCGGCCGCCCGCGAGGTGGCCCGCCTGGAGTACACCCTGGCTCGCGCCGACGCCGACGCGGTCGGCATCCGGCTGGTGGCGGGCACCGCCACCGTCCGCGACCAGGAGCGCGCCCGCCTGCTGGAGAACGACAAGTACCTGGCCCTGCTCGACGCCACCTTCCAGCTCGACCAGGCGCAGATGCAGTTGCTCAAGACCGCCGGCAAGCTGCAGGAGTGGGCGCTGACGGGAAAATGAAGAATTGAGAATGGAGAATGCAGAACGGTGCGCGTTCATTCTGCATTCTCAATTCTGCATTCTGCATTCCTTGGAGGAAGTCTGTATCCCTACATCCACCTCGGCCCGCTGACTCTGGGCACCTACGGCCTGATGGTCTGGCTTGGACTGGTCGCGGGCTTCTATGCCCTGCAGGCCGACCTGCGCCGCCGGCGGCTCGCCGGCGACGCTTACTTCATCATCCTGGGCATCGCGGTGGCCGGCCTGGTGGGCTCCAAGCTCTACCACGACCTGGAGAGCCCGCGCGAGTTCCTGGCTCATCCCTTGATCTTCTTCAGCAATACCGGCTTTGCCTGGTTCGGGGCGGTGCTGGGCGGGCTGCTCGCCCTCGGGCTTTTCTCCCGCCACTATCGCATTCCCTACCTGACCATGCTCGACGTCTGCGCCCCGGCGGCCACTGTGGGCTACGCCATCGGCCGCCTGGGTTGCCTGCTGGCAGGCGACGGCGACTACGGCGTCCCCACCTCCCTGCCCTGGGGCATGAGCTTTCCCAACGGGCTGGTGCCCACCACCGAGCGGGTGCATCCCACTCCCATCTACGAGTGCCTGGCCTGGCTGTTGATCTTCTGGCTCCTCTGGCGGGAGGGGAGACGTGCGACCGAGATCCAGCGGCCCGCGGGCCTGGTGCTCTCCCACTACCTGATCCTGACCGGCCTGGCCCGCTTCCTGGTGGAGTTCATTCGCATCAATCCGCGCTATTATCTGGGCTTCGGAGGTGCGGGCGTCATCGCCCCCGCCCACGACGCCCTGCTGATGTGGAGCAACGCGCAGGTGGCGGGGCTGATCTCGGTGGCGGCGGGTTGCGTGCTGTGGGCCGCGGCGCTGGGTTTCCGCCGCCGAGGTCGGAGGGCCGCTTAATGCCGGGGTTCCCCGCCTGGGTTCCCCATTCCCCTCTCCCCGCTTTTCTTTTCGCAATGCCCCGTAGGATGTTAGACTTACGGATTATACGGGCACCATGCCACTGAAGACCTTATTCCTCAATCCGCCGTCGTTCGAGAATTTTGACGGGGGTGCCAGTTCGCGCTGGCCGGCCACCCGCGAGATCGAATCCTACTGGTATCCGGTCTGGCTGGCCTACCCCGCCGGGATGCTGGAGGGCTCGCGCCTGCTGGACGCGCCCCCGCACCACGTCTCCGCCCAGGAGACCATCCAGATCGCCAAGGACTACGAGTTCCTGGTGCTGTTCACCAGCAGCCCGGGGTGGCGTGGCGACCACAAGCTGGCGGAGGCCATCAAGGGCGCCAACCCCTCGATCAAGATCGCCTTCGTGGGCCCGCCCGTGACCACCGAGCCGGAGCGCGCGCTCAAGGAGTGCGCCGCCATCGACTTCGTCTGCCGCCGCGAGTTCGACTACTCGGTGGCCGAGTTCGCCCAGGGCAAGCCCCTGGCGGAGATCCTGGGCATCTCCTATCGCAAGAACGGGGGCATCGCCCACAACCCCGACCGCCCCCAGCTCGCCGATCTGGACGCGCTGCCCGACGTCACCGACGTCTACCGGCGCGACCTGGATGTGCGCCGCTACAACGTCCCCTTCCTGCTCTATCCCTTCGTCTCGCTCTACACCACCCGCGGCTGCCCGGCGCAGTGCACCTTCTGCCTGTGGCCGCAGACCCTGAGCGGGCATCCCTGGCGCAAGCGCTCCAGCGAGCGCGTCGCCCGCGAGATGGCCAAGGCCAAGGAATACTGGCCCTACGTGAAGGAATTCTTCTTCGACGACGACACCTTCAACATCCAGAAGGCGCGCACCATCGAGCTGTGCGAGAAGCTGAAGCCGCTGAAGCTGACCTGGTCCTGCACCTCGCGCGTCACCACTGACTACGAGACCCTGAAGGCCATGAAGGAAGCCGGGTGCCGCCTGCTGATCGTGGGCTACGAGTCCGGCGACCAGCAGATCCTGAAGAACATCAAGAAGGGGGCGACGGTCGAGCGCGCCGTCCAGTTCACCAAGGACTGCAAGAAGCTGGGGCTGGTGGTGCATGGCGACTTCATCCTGGGCCTGCCCGGCGAGACCCGCGAGACCGTGGAGAAGACCATCCGCTTCGCGAAGTCCCTGGACGTCGAGACCATCCAGGTGTCCATCGCCCACGCCTATCCCGGCACCGAGCTCTACGACTTCGCCAAGAAGAACGGCTTCATCATCAACGAGCAGCAGATGGTGGACGAAGGCGGCCACCAGCTCGCCCACATCGAGTATCCCGGCCTGCCGCGCGAGGAGATCATGGAGGCGGTACACCGCTTCTACGACGAGTACTACTTCCGCCCCAAGGCGGTCTTCCGCATCGTCCGGAAGGCGGTCTTCGACTCCACCGAGCGCAAGCGTCTGTACAAAGAAGCCAAGGCTTTCCTGGCGCTGCGCTCGCAGCGCAAACGCTACGTGAAAGACCGTCGCGCCCAGACGGGGCCTCCCGCGGCGCCGCCTTCCGGCCCGGCGGACGATTCCGTTCGCGACCACACCGCAGAAGCGGTCGAGGTCTGAGAAGGTCCCTGTGAACCTCAGGAAGTACCTGGTCCTGGTCGCCATCCTCATCTTCGGCCCGCTCGGCGACGTCTTCCTCAAACGCGGCATGGGACAGGTGGGAGCGGTCACCGCCGCCCACTGGACTCAGGTCATCAGCGCCGTTTTCACCCCCTGGGTGGCGCTGGGCATCGGCTTCCTGCTGGTATTCTTCGCCGCCTACCTGCACGCCCTCTCCTGGGCCGATCTCACCTACGTGCTGCCTGCCACCTCCCTGGGCTACGTGGTCCTGGCCCTGCTCTCCACCTACATGCTGCACGAGCAGGTGGACCTGACGCGCTGGCTGGGCATCCTGCTGGTGAGCCTGGCGGTGGGCTTCGTGACCCGCGGGCCCGAGGTCACTCCCAGGAAGCAACGGGAACCGCGGCCCGAGCCGGCCCTGGGCGCGCCGGTGCGGAGCGAGCCATGAGGACCCTCTATACCTGGGTGGGCATCGCCGCGGTCGTGCTCTTCTCCAGCGCCGGCGACGTCCTGCTCTCGCGCGCCATGAAGAAGATCGGCGACGTGGGCCAGTTGCGGCGGCAGATCGGCATTTTCGGGGTGGTGGGACGCATCCTGACCAGCCCCATCTTCTTCTCCGGGCTGGCCTGCATGGCCCTGGCCTTCTTCAGCCTGCTGCTGGCGCTCTCCTGGGCGGACGTAAGCCTGGTGGCCCCGGCCTCTGCTTCCCTCACCTTCGTGACCAGCGCCATCGCCGCCAAGTTCCTGCTGCATGAGAATGTGGACCGGCGGCGCTGGCTGGCCGCGCTGCTGGCCTGCGCCGGCGTGGCCCTGCTGGCGCGGTGATCTAGGCGAACAATCGCATCAGCCCTCGCGCCGGCAAGTCCGGAACCAGGAAGCGCTCGTCCCGGCCCACGCTCTTCAGCAAGGCCTCGGCCGCCTTGTAGCCGCTGCGCACTGCACCCTCCATGGTGGCGGGCCAGCCGGTGGCGGTCCAGTCGCCCGCCAGGAAGAGCCGCGGCCAGGGCGTGGCCGCCCCCGGACGGTAGGCGTCCGACTGCGGCACCGCCGAGTAGGTGGCGTTGACCTCCTTGATCACCGTGGCCTTGACCAGCTTGGCCCGCGAGGCTCCCGGAAAGAACTCCGCCAACTCGCGCTGCGCCATCTCCAGGACCTCGTTGCGCGTCTTCTCCACCAGCGATTTCGACGAACTCACCACCAGTTCGACGTAGGAGCCAGTCTCCGGTTGCGAAACTGCGTGCCGGTCGAGGAGCAGCGACTTGTGGAACATCCACTGGATGGTGCGCTCGAGGAGCACGGCATGGGGCAGATCGGTGATCTGGCGGTCGAACCATAAGTGGATGCCGGTGATGGGGGAAGTCGTGAATCGTTCGAGTTTAACTTGAATGTCATTGAACTCCCCGGCGGGCGGCAGCAGGCGCGCCAGAACGTCGAAGGGGACTGCCAGAACCGCCGCCTCCGCCGCCATTTCCCGGCCCCCGGCCAGCAGTCTTAGGCCCTGTCCAGCCGGCTCCAGCTTCTCCACGGAGGCTCGCAGCAGCACCTCCCCGCCACGGGCGCGGATAAAGTCGGCTGCCGCGCCGTAAAGTTCTCCCAGCGGCACCGCCGGCACTCCCATGCGTCCCGCCTCCGCCGACTTCAGGAAGGACTCCCGAAAGACCTGCGCCGCGTAGTACACCGAGACCCGGTCCAGGTCCTCGTTCAGGGCGCTGACCAGTACCACCTTCCAGAAGCGCTCGATGGCGCGTTCGGTCTGGCCGTGGCGCCGCAGCCAGGAGAGGAAGTTCTCCGGGGTATCGGCGGGCAGCCGCCGCATGATGCTGGACATGGCGCGGGCGATGGCCAGCTTGTCGCGCAGCCGCAGCGAGGGTGCGCCCAGGAACGAGGGCGCGGTGTGCAGGGGCGCCGGCAGCCACGACGGCCGGATGACCGAGCACCGTCCTCCCGGCTCGACAAACGTGAGCTGGTCGAACCAGCGGATCCGCCCTTCCACCCCGATGCGGCGGTAGAAGTCCAGCAAATTGGTGCAGCAGCCCAGCAGCACGTGCTGGCAGTTGTCCACGATCTCGCCGGTCCCAGGATGCTCGTAGGAGGAGGCGCGCCCGCCCACGAAGGGGCGGCGCTCGAAGAGGGTGACGCGGCAGCCGGCGGCGGCCAGGGCGCAGGCGGCGGAGAGGCCGGCCAGCCCGCCGCCCACCACCCCCACCTTCGGAGCTTGCGCTGGGTGGGCGGTCATGCGGCCAGGCGTCGCAGGATCCCCTTGGACAGGATGTGCAGCTTCTCCGGGACGCTGAGGCGCACGCGCTCGCGGAAGACGTCGTAGCCGCGGGCGGCGATCTTCTCCAGCAGGCAGCGGTAGATCTCGACCAGGGTCCACAGCGCGGGGCGGCTGTCGGCGTCGATCAGGGGCAGCAACTGCTCAGCGGCGCGGTAGAACTCGCGCGCCCGCGCCGCTTCCATCTCCAGCACCGGGCGCAGCGCCGCCGGATCGAAGCCGTTGCCCAGTTGCGCCGCCGAGAGGTCGAAGCGCGCCAGGTCCTCCTCGGGCAGGTAGACGCGGCCCATGGCGGCGTCCTCTTTTACGTCGCGGATGATGTTGGTGAGCTGGAAGGCCAGGCCGGTGCGCTCCGCCAAGGGCTCGGCGGCGGGGTCGCGATAGCCGAAGATGCGGATGCACACCAGGCCCACCACCGAGGCCACGTAGTGGCAGTAGGCACGCAGATCGTCGAAGGTGCGATAGGCAATGGGGGGACCGGGACCTCCCCGCTCCCGCTCGGGAAGGTCCATGGCCGTGCCCTGCACCAGTTGGTCGAAGAGCTGGGGCGGGATCTGGAAGCGCTGCTGGGCGTCGGCGAGGGCCAGCAGCACGGGATCGTCGCTGGCCTCGCCCGCCAGCACCCCGTGGAGGTCTTCCAGCCATTGCGCCAGACGCGCGTGCTTCTCCTCCAGGGGAAGCCCGGGATCGTCGCAGATGTCGTCGGAGTGCCGCATGAAGGCATAGACCGCGGCCAGGGCGTTGCGTTTCGCCCGCGGCAGCACCAGGAAGGCGTAGTAGAAGTTGCGGGCGGCGGAGCGGGTGATGCCGCGGCAGACGGCGTAGGCGTGATCGAGCTGCGTGCTCATCGCAGCTTCCCGAGAGCGGCGCGCGCCACCAGCCCCAGCTTGCGCGGCTTGGAGACCACGGGGCGGCGGCGCAGCACGTCGTAGTCCTGGCCCGCGATGGCGTCCAGGATGGCCTGGCCGCCGCGCGTGAAGAGCTCGATGTCGACCGCCAACTCGCGGTCCACCTGGCGGGCCAGGGGCAGGCCACGCGCAAACCACTCCCGCGCCCGCTCCACCTCGAAGCGCATCAGGTCGCGGACGGCTGAGGTGAAGCGGCGCTCCGCGATCTGCTGCTCCGGGACCGAGAAGCGCTCCAGGTCCTCAAGGGGAAGATAGATGCGGCCCTTGGCGTAGTCCACGATCACGTCCTGCCAGAAGTTGGCGAGCTGCAAGGCGGTGCAGGTGAAGTCGGAGAGGCGATGGCGCTCCTCGTCGCGGTAGCCGCAGGCGTAGAGCACCAACTGGCCCACGGGATTGGCGGAGTAGCGGCAGTAGCCCAGGACGTCGTCGAAGCTGGGATAGCGCTTCACCGTCTGGTCCTGGCGGAAGGCCCGCAGCAGGTCGGCGAAGGGCTGGCGGGGGATGTCGCACTGGCGGATGGTCTCGCGCAAGGCGAGGAAGACGGGGTGGCGGGGCCGGGCCAGGTTGCGGGCGGCGGGCTGCGCCTCCAGCTTCTCCACTTCGCCGCGGATCTCGCGCGGCAGCGGCTCCACTAGGCTCAGGTAAGTGGCGTTCAGCTCCTCTTCCCACTCGTCCAGCAGGGCCAGCGACTGCCCGGGATCGCCCACCTCGTCGCCCAGGTCGTCGGAGATGCGGCAGTAGGCGTAGATGGAGAAAAAGTGCGGCCGCAGCCGCTTGGGCAGGAACCAGGTGGCGACCGAGAAATTCTCGTAATGGGAGCGGGCCAGACGCTCGCAGTAGGCCAGGGCCTCGGCCAGCGAGGGCGCGCGCTCAGGGATGGCGTATTCCGGCGGCAGCTTGCTCCACCCACCCGGGCGCGGGGCGAGCGCGGGCGAGGATTCTCCCGCGGGATGAAGCTCGTTGCTGGCGACCGATGGCATGGTTGTGGCGCGGCCGACCGTCCGCCGGCCGGGCTAGTGGCCCGGGATGATCGCCGTCTTGATGTCGCCGTTGCGGTTCAGCATGTGCCGCAGCACCTGCTGCAAGCGGGAGAGCGGCGCCTCGCTGGTGACGTAGTCGGTCCCCTTGACCTTCTTCTCGGCGATCAGCGCGAAGGCCTTGCGCACCGTCTCGGGGGTATGGTGGAAGGTGGCCTTCAGCGTGATCTCGGAGTAGTGCAGGCGGCTGGTGTCGAGCTGCACGCGAGTCCCGTTGGCGCAGCCCCCGAAGAAATTCACCGTGCCGCCGCGGCGCACCATGCCTACGGCCCACTCCCAGGCGTCGGGGCGGCCCACCGCTTCGATGACCACGTCGGCGCCCCGGCGGTCGGGGCTCAGGGTGCGGACGGCCTCCACCGGGTCGTCCACTTCGGTGATCTGCACCACGTCGTCGGCGCCGAACTTCTTGGCGGCGTCTACCTGGGAATCGCGCTTGACCACGCCCACCACGTTGCACCCGATGAGCTTGGCCACCTGCACGAACATCAAGCCGATGGGCCCCCCGCCGATCACCGCCACGGTGTCGCCGATCTCCACCCCGGTCTCATGCAGGCCGCGCAGGACACAAGCCAGCGGCTCCGCCATGGCGGCCGCGTCGAACGAGACGGCCGGCGGGATGGCCAGCATGTTGGTCTCCACGATGCGCCGCGGGATGCGGATGTACTCGGCATAGGCACCGTTATTGAACAACAAG
>DASPRL010000179.1 GCA_035624475.1 Terriglobales bacterium | reverse complement strand
GGCCGGTGGACCCTGGAGCGCCGGGAATTCCGGTGCGAGTCTCGCTGAAGACGCCCGAGCACCCCGTGCCTCCCGATCTGCGGCGCCCGCTCGGGTCGGGCGAGGAAGGGAGCGTGCCGGCCTCCGGGCCCCTGCACCAGGCTCCTCCCACGGCGACCCCGACGGTGGGAACCGGCGGGAGTTTCAAGGGCGGACAACCCATTCCTCCCGCGCCCATTCCGCCGCGCTCGGCGCCGGATGAACATGTCGCGGTGCCCTCGGGCGGCACGCCGCCGGCGAGTGTGGGAAGTGGGACGGGCTCTTACAAGCCTGTCCCGGCGCGCCCGGAGAGTCCGATTCCGGTGCGCCCAACCGATGAAGGAGGATCTCTGCGGGGATCGGGCGGCTCGCAAGTGACTCCGCCGCCGACCTCCGCTCCGGTGACTCCGCCGCCTGCCAGCGGGCCGGCGCCCTCCAGCGGCTGGGGCCGCGGCTCGTCGAGTGGTGGCTCGGGAAGCTCCGGCAGCGGATCCCATACCAGCTCGCCTCCTCCTCCGCCGCCACCGCCGCCGCCGCATTCCGGCGGCTCTTCAGGAGGCGGCTGGTCAGGGGGCAGCTCCCACACCAGCAGCGGCTCCTCGGGCGGGGGATCGTCCAGCAGCGGCGGCGGGGCGCACTCCAGTGGGGGATCGTCGAGCGGCGGCTCCCATTCCAGCGGCGGCTCGCATGGCTCCTCGTCCGGCTCCAAGGGCCCGAAGTAAGGCGGATCTTCACGCAACGAAAGAGGGCGGCCAACCGGCCGCCCTTCTCCTTTTTGGAGTGCGGGAATGCTTCAGCTCACCACCACGCCGGCGTAGCCCACCACCTTATCGCGGTCGCCGGTGATGTCGCCCGAGGTGGCGTACTTCACCAGTTCGGCGGAGGTGGCACCACGGCGCTTGGCCGCGGTCAGCATGGCCACCGCCGGGCCGAAGCCGCACATGCTGATGTCCTCGCCGGTGACCACGTCGTAGAGGCCGCGGGGATCGAGCGCCAGCAGCTGGTCGATGGCCTTGCGGTCCTTCACCCGGGTGCGGGCATCGGACTCGTAGTGGTTCATGTCGCTGGAGGCCACGATCAGCACCGGCTCCTCGACGCCGGCCAGAGTGGTGGCCATGGCTTCGCCCAGCGCCGCCAGCACCGAGTAGTTGCCCACGCCCACTGTGATGGGCACGAAAGTGAACGTGCCCGCCAAGTGCTGCAGGAAAGGAAGCTGGACTTCCAGGGCGTGCTCGCCCATATGGGCATCAGCGTCTTCCGAGAGTAACTTAAAGTTCTGCTTTAACTGGGCCGCAAGCTCGCGGTCGATCGCCACTTCGCCCAGGGGCGTGAGCCAGTTGCCTTCGCTCATGACCGCCAGCGGCTCGCCCCGGCCGGTATGGTTGGGGCAGAGGATGATGAAGCGGCGAGGCAGTTCCAGCCGCGCGAACACCGCGCCCGCCACGTGCCCGGAGTACATATAACCGGCGTGGGGCACCACGCAGCCCAGGGCGCGGATCTTGTCTCCGGCTGCGGAAGTGTACTGAGTCACCTCGCGCAGCAGGACGTCCTTCTTGCCGGGATAGAAGTAGCCGGCCACCGCCGGTTGACGCAGGGTCGAGGCCATGGCGTCCTCCTTCGCCGCCGCGGGGGCGGCGCTAGGCGCGGGAGAGGGAAGCGGCGGTCTCCAGCCGGCGATAGACGGCGGCCATCTTCTCCAGGGGCGCGGCCTCGGCCCGCACGTCCGGGCGCAGCCGCGCCGCCGCCAGCGCCGCCCGCACCTCCGCCTCGGGGAATCGCGGCTTCAGGTTGTTGACCAGGGTCTTGCGCTTCTGCGCGAAGCTGAGCTTGAGGAATTCCTGGAACTCCTGTTCCGAGACCCCCAGCTTCTCCATCTTCGGTTCTATGGTAAGCCGCAGCACGCTGGAATGCACCTTGGGGGGAGGCGAAAAGGCGCCCGGGGACAGGGTGAAGAGCTTCTCCACCCGGGCATAGAGCTGGGCGGTGGCGGAGAGCAGGCCGTAGTCGCGGCCGCCGGGTGCGGCCGCCAGGCGCTCGCCCACCTCGCGCTGCACCATCAGCACCATGCTGGCGAACAGATCGTGGAAGGCGAACAGCCGCAGCAGCAGGTCGGAGGTGATGTAGTACGGCAGGTTGCCCACCACATAGGCCTTCTGCAGTGAGCCGGGAGCGATGTGGCGAAGGGGCCCGGGGCCGCGCATGACCAGGGTGCCGAAATCGATGGCCAGGGCGTCGCCCTCGACGATCTCCAGGTTGCGGCGGGTGGCGTACTTCAACCGCAGTTGCGCCGCCAGCACGCGGTCCAATTCGATGGCGATGAGCCGCCCGGCGCGCTCCAGCAGCAGGCCCGTCAGGGCACCGCGGCCCGGACCGATCTCCAGCACGGTCGCGTGCGAGACGTCGCCCAGCGCTTCCACGATGCGCTCGGCCGCGCGCGCGTCGGTCAGGAAGTTCTGTCCCATCTTGGGCTTGCGCCCGCTCGCTCTCATCTTGCGTTGACCCTTTCCCGGGGCGGCGTTTAGACTGGCCTCGCCCGCGATTCACCGCAGTTCTCTGGGAGGTCTCCCATGCGCATCGTCTTCGCGGCTTCCGAGTGCGTCCCCTTCTCCAAGACAGGTGGTTTGGCCGACGTGGTGGGCGCGCTGCCTCGCGCCCTGGCCGGCCTCGGCCACGAAGTCATCGTCTATCTGCCCCGCTACCGCCAGACCAAGCTCCCTCAGGCGCAGACGGTGGTGCGCAGCGTCACCGTCCCCTTCGACGACCAGTATCGCTTCTGCTCGGTGTTGGACGGCGGGACCCAGGCCGGGGTGCGCTTCTATTTTATCGAGTATCCGCCCTTCTTTGACCGCGAAGCGCTCTACGGCCTGCCCACCGGCGACTATCCCGATAACGCCGAGCGCTTCTCGCTCTATTCGCGCGCGGTGCTCGAGGCCACCAAGGTCCTGGGCGTGCCCGACGTGCTGCACTGCCACGACTGGCAATCGGCGCTGATCCCGGTGCTGCTGCGCACCGTGTACGCCGAGGACCCGGCCTTCCGCGGCGTGCCCGTGGTCTTCACCATCCACAACATGGGTTACCAGGGGCTGTTCCCGCCCGACATCCTGCCCCTGCTGCAGTTGCCCTGGGACCTGTTCACCATCGACAAGCTGGAATTCTACGGCAAGGCCAACTTCCTGAAGGGCGCGCTCACCTTCGCCGATTTCATCACTACCGTGAGCCGCAAGTACAGCCAGGAGATCCAGACGGCGGAGTACGGCTTCGGGCTGGAGGGCGTGCTGCGCGCCCGCGCCGCGACCGTCACCGGCATCCTCAACGGCGTGGACTACAACGAGTGGAGCCCGCAGACCGACAAGTTCCTCATCACCCGCTACTCGCCCGAGGACCTCGCGGGCAAGGCCGCCTGCAAGAAGGACCTGCTCGCCGAATTCGGCGTGGCGGGCGCCGATCCCAGCCTGCCGCTCATCGGCATCATCTCGCGCTTCGCGGCGCAGAAAGGCTTCGACCTGATCGCGCAGGTGATGGACCGGCTGGCCCGCGAGGAGATGATCATCGTCGCCCTGGGCGCCGGCGACAAGGAGTACGAAGACCTCTTCCGCCTGCTCAACAAGCAGTTCCCGCAGAAGATCGCGGTCAAAGTGGCCTACGACAACGCCCTCGCCCACAAGATCGAGGCGGGCGCGGACATGTTCCTCATGCCCTCGCGCTATGAGCCCTGCGGGCTGAACCAGATCTACAGCCTGAAGTACGGCACCGTGCCCGTGGTGCGCGCCACCGGCGGGCTCGACGACACCATCGAGCCCTGGGATGTGAAGAGCGGCAAAGGCACCGGCTTCAAGTTCAGCGACTACACCGGAGACGCGCTGCTGGCCACGGTGCGCGCCGCGCTCGCCGCCTACAAGGACAAGGAAGGCTGGAAGAAGCTTGTGCTCAACGGCATGGGCAAGGATTTCTCCTGGGCCGCCTCGGCCAAGGAGTACGTCAAGATCTACGAGCGGGTGAAGCAGGCGCGCAGCGCGGCGGCGTAGGACTCACGTCCGCGCCTTCTTCCGCCACGCGAAGAACCAGAACACGGGCGCGCCCGCAGCGATCACGCCCGTGCCCCAGTAGGAATAGGGCGCGTTGTCGCGGAAGCTGTAGACCAGCAGCACCGCCGCCGCCACGATGAAGAGAAACGGCACCACCGGGTAGCCCCAGGTCTTGTAGGCGCGAGGGGCGTCCGGTTCCTTGCGCCGCAGCACGAACACCGTGCTGGTGGCCACCATGTAGAAAAGCCACTCCGCGAAGATGGCCAACGTCAGCAGTTGCTGGAAGCTGGCCGCCGCCAGCAGCAGCAGCACCGAGAGCACCGCCTGCACGATCAGCGCGGGCGCGGGGGTGCGGAACTTCGGATGCACCCCCGCCAGGGTCTTGAAGAAATATCCGTCGCGCGACATGGCGAAGGGGATGCGCCCGCCGCTCATGATGGTGCCGTTCAGCGTCACCAGCATGGAGAGCACGATGCCCAGCGTGACCACGGCGGCTCCCGTCGCTCCCAGCACCTGCTCGGTGGCTAGCTCCGCCGGGCTCTTGGCGGTGGCGATTATCGCCGCCGGCAGCACGTACTGGATGGCCGCATTCATCAGGATGTAGAGCGCGGCCACGATGGCCACGCCCGCGATCAGCGCGATGGGGATGCTGCGCTCCGGGCGGCGGATCTCGCCTGCCACCATGTTGAGATCATTCCAGCCGTCGTAGGCCCAGAGCGCCGCGATCAGCGCCATCATGAATCCGGTCAGCCCGCCGTGCGCCCCGCCATAGCTGGAGTGGAAGTTGCCCCACGTCCCGCCCACCCAGGTGAAGGCGATGATGGCGATGGCCACGATCATCGCCATCTTCAGCAGCGTGAACACCAATTGGAAGTCGCCCGCCTTGCGCACCCCGATGTAGTTGATGCCGGTGATGAGCAGGGTGGCGGCGATGGCGAAGAGCTGTCCCCAGGTCACGTGCAGGGGATAGGCGAGCGCATCCGAGGCCAGGAAGGCGAAGCGCGGGAGCCCGGCCAGGGCCTCGGCCAGCCCGGTGGTCACGCTGGCCACCGACGCGGGCTTGGCCACCAGGAACCAGGTCCAGCCGTAGAGGAAGGCGGGCAGCGGGCCGTAAGCGTCGCGGATGTAGACGTACTCGCCGCCGGCCGCGGGCTTCATGGCGCCCAATTCGGCGTAGGTGAGGGCGCCGAAGAAGGAGAGCAGCCCGCCCACGATCCAGGCGAGGTAAACCATTTGGGTCGAGCCCACCGCCGCCATCATGGTGCGGGGCACGATGAAGATGCCGCTGCCGATGATGGTGCCCACCACGATAGCGGAGGCGTGGCTCGCCCCCAGATCGCGGGCCAGTTCGCGGGGCGCTGCGGGCTCAGCCATTCGCCTCCTGGCGTGGAAACACGAAGCTGGCAATATACCCGATGACGAAGGTGGTGAGCGTGCCCAGGAAGACGTACCAGGTCCAGGGCACGTGGGTCCAGCGCGCCACGTAGAGCTCGATAGCCAGGCCGCACGCCATGCCAATCGCGCCCCCGGTCTGGCTGGCCCGGCGGGTCAGCACTCCCAGCAGGAAGATGCCCAACAGCGCGCCGTAGGCGATGGAGGCGATGGCCAGCCCCACCTCCACCACGCGCCCGCCGTGGAAGAGGAAGACCAGCGCCAGGACGAAGAGCGCCGCGCCCCACAGCAGCGTGGCCCGGCGCGAGAGCCGCAGGCGTTCGCCTTCGCCCGTCCCGGGCCGTAGGCGCAGGTAGAAGTCCACCACCGAGCTGGAGGCCAGCGAGTTGAGCGCGGCGCTGAGGTTACTCATGGCGGCGGCCAGGATGGCGGCCACCAGCAGTCCGGCCATGCCGCGCGGCATCTCGCTCACGATGAAGGTGGGGAAGATGTCGTCGGAGCGGCGAAAGGGCGCGGCCGGCGCGAACACGCGGTAGAAGGCGAAGAGCAGCGCCCCCACCAGCAGGAAGAGCGCGAACTGCGCCAGGATGAAGAGGCCGCTGGCCAGCAGCGCGCTCTTGGAGGCGCGCTTGCTGCGCGCCGCCAAGAGCCGCTGCACGATCAACTGGTCGGTGCCGTGGCTGGCCATGGTCAGGAACGTTCCGCCCACCAGCCCCGCCCAAAAGGTGTAGGTCTGGAACAGGTCGCGGGAGAAATGGAAGACGCGGAACTTGCCGGCGGAGCCGGCCAGGGTGTGCACCGCCGGCCAGCCTCCGGGCACCAGGTGGAGCAGGGTAAAGACGGCCACCACGGTCCCCGTGATGTAGATGACGATCTGCACCACGTCGGTCCAGATCACAGCCGCCATGCCGCCCTCGAAGGCGTAGATGAGGGTGAGCAGCAGCACCGCCGCGATGGCGGCCACGTCCACCCAGGCGGGCCCGCCTTCGCCGCGCCCCAGCGCGAAGCGCACCACGATGGAGACGGCGTACACCCGCACGCCCTCGGCGGCGGCGCGGGTCAGGAGGAAGATGCCGGCCGTGAGGGTGCGCAGCCGCGTCCCGAAGCGCCGCTCGATGAGCTGGTAGGCGGTGAACAGTTCGCCGCGAAAATATTGCGGGATGAAGAGCAGGCAGATGAGGACGCGCGCCACCAGGTAACCCAGGACCAGTTGCAGGAAGCCGAAGTCGGTGTCGTAGGCCAGCCCGGGGATGCTGATGATGGTGAGCACGCTGGTCTCGGCGGCCACGATGGAGAGGGCGATGGCCCACCAGGGAATATTGCGGTCGGCGAGGAAGTAATCGCGCAGGGAGCGCTGCTGCTTGCGGAAGCGCACTCCGAAGGCCGTGATGCCCGCCAGGTAGGCTACCACCAGGACCAGGTCGAGCGGGCTCAGGCCCAGGGCTTGCGTCGGAATCGGACTCTCTCCTCGAGGGGATGAACGCCGTCGCGTTGCATTATGGAGCAAATCCTTCCGGCCGGTCCGGGAAAAAGTGAAGAGCGTCCCTGGGTTTGTGGTAGAAGATTCGGGAAGAGCGACATGGCCTTATTCCTCGGCATCGACGGCGGCGGATCGAAGACGGAGTGCGCGCTGGGCGACGAAACGCAGGTGCTGGCTCGCGCCCAGGCTGCTGCCTGCAAGATCCAGAGCGTGGGCCGGCAGGAGGCACGGGCCGCGCTGCATCAGGCCATCGGCATGGCCTGCGTGGCGGCGGAGGTGGAGCGCGCCAGCATCCAGCGCACCTGCATCGGCCTGGCCGGGGCGGCCGATCCCGAGATCGCGCGCCTGGCGCGGGAATTGGTGAGCGGTCTGGTGGCGGGCGAGGTCGAAGTGCGGGGCGACATGGTGGTCGCACTGGAAGCGGCCTTTGGCGGCGGCGCCGGGCTGGTGGTCATCGCCGGCACCGGCTCCATCGCCTACGGCCGCAACCCGAAGGGCCAGACGACGCGCGCCGGCGGCTGGGGCCCGGCCGTCTCCGACGAGGGTTCCGGCGGTTGGATCGGCCGCCAGGCGGTGGCGGCCGTGTTGCGCGCCCACGACAGCGGCGATACCTCACCCCTGGAGGAAGCCGTCCTCCAGGGTTTTGGCGTGGCCACCTGCGACGAGCTGGTGCGCGCGGTCAATGCCCAGCCGCCGCCCGACTTTGCTGCGCTGCTGCCCCATCTGCTGCGCGCTGCCCAGCTCCCCGGGACGGGCGCGCGCGAACTCCTCATCCAGGCGGGCAGCGAACTCTCCGGGTTGGCCAAGCTGGTGATGCGGCGGCTGTGGCCGGGCTCTGCCCCCCTGCGCGTGGCCATGGCGGGGGGCGTCTTCCAGAACTCCGCCGAGGTGCGCCGCACCTTCAGCGGTTCCTTGCTGGCCGAGCGGCCTCGGGCCGAGATCGTGCCGGAAGTCGTCCAGCCGGTGCTGGGAGCGCTGGCGCTGGCGCGCCAGAGCTACGTGGGGGCCTCGCGCGAGCGATAATGGGCCTGAGTATGAAGCCGGAGCACGCCGCCCCGCCGCCGCCCAGGAAGCTCTCGCCCGCTGAACTGGCGCAACTGGAGGCGCGCATCCACGACACCTCCACCGAGTCGCTGCGCGAGGCGGCCGGCGACGCCCGTCTCACCGAGGAGCTGGCGCTGGCGCTGCTCACCCGCCGCGACCTCCACCACACCGTGCTGGAAGCCCTGGCCAAGAACGGCACGGTCATGAAGCACCGCAAGGTGATCGTCGCGGTGGTGCGCCATCCGCGCACGCCCCGCTACGTGGCCCTGCCCATCGCCCGCCACCTCTACACCTTCGAGCTGATGCAGATCGCGCTCACCCCGGGCGTGGCCGCCGACCTGAAGCTGGCGGTGGAGGAGAGCATCGTGGCGCGGCTGGAGACCGTCTCCGCGGGCGAGCGCCTGGCCCTGGCCAAGCGCGCCTCCGGGCGGGTGGCGGCGGCGCTGCTCCTGGACCCGGAGCCGCGCATCATCGAAGCCGCCCTGGTCAACCCGCAGATGACCGAGGCCTGGCTCGTACAGGCGCTGATGAAGGAGGA
Organism: Terriglobales bacterium; assembly: GCA_035624475.1. Classification (NCBI taxonomy): domain Bacteria; kingdom Pseudomonadati; phylum Acidobacteriota; class Terriglobia; order Terriglobales; species Terriglobales bacterium. Next base: position 11,120 of record DASPRL010000179.1, on the reverse strand, counting down.
CCCGCCGCAGGCCTTCGTGGAGGCGGTGTGCCGCCATCCCAAGTGGTCGCTGCGCCGCGAGATCCAGCTCACCCTGCTGCGCAACGACAAGACTCCGCTGCCCCGCGTGCTCTATTTCGCCAAGGGATTTCCCTCCGCCGTCATCCGCGACGCCCTCAAGCACTTCCGCCTCAGCGCCACCGTCAAGATGCACCTGATGATGGAACTGGAGAAGCGGGAGGCGGCCGAGGTCCGGCGCCGGCCGCACGCGCCGCCACCGGGCCCGGAATGAGAACCGCCACCGGGTGGCGGCGCCCACGCAGGGGAGCGGGCGGCGGTGTAGGATAGGTGACGAACCCTACCGATGAGATTCCTGACGGCTGCCATCGTGGCGCTGTGCCTGGCTGGACAGGTGGTCTCGGTCATGGCGCTGCGCGAGCACTACAATACCGAGACTTCGCCCTGCAGCATCAACGAACGCTGGGACTGCGGGGCGGTCAACCACAGCATGTTCGCCGTGATCCGCGGGGTGCCGGTGGCCGCCATCGGCATCCTGGGATATGCGCTGCTGGCCGCCCTGGCCGGTCGCTTCCGCCTGCTCACCGCGCTGGGTGCGCTGGCCGGCCTGGCTTTTGCCCTGCGCCTCTCCTATGTCGAATGGAGAGTGCTGGAGACGTGGTGCATCTACTGCGTGGCGTCGCAGGGGATCATCGCGCTCATCTTCATCTTGGCTGCCGTCGCCTTCTTTCTGGGACGGCGCACCTCGGCGCGCGGGTAGTCTTCGCTCCGAGGCTCGCGGGGCCCGCTGTCGCCTACTTGACCTGGTGCTCCTCGATGTACTTGGTCAGGTTGTCGATGCGCAGCATGACCACCGACTTGTCGTGCTGGCTCAGCGCCCGGAAGGCAGGACCCCAGACCGGCATGTCCTTGGAACCGTGTGCCGGGTACACCTCCTCACCCGCGATGAGGTGCGAGACGTGGAGAGTGGGGAACTTCCCGCCGTTGCGGCGTGCCAGGGTGGTCAGGTCGGTGGGCGCGATCTTCAGCGCCGCGGCCGCCGGGCCGCCGCCTTTGAGGTCCGTGCCATGGCAGGCGGCGCAGTAGCTCATGTACATATCCTGGCCGGAGGCGGCCGAGGTGGGAGGCGCCGAGGTCTGCTTGACCTTCTGGCCCAGGCCGGCGACCGCCAGCGCGATTACCACCACCATCGCCGCTAAGAACGAAGCAGAACGAACACGCATAACGCCCTCCTAAAGGGGCTGTCTCTATCGTAGGGCGGTTGTGGCGGGAGTCGGTGAGCCGTGTCACTCGCGGCTGTGACAAAAGCGGCGCCGGCCGCCGCCTACTTGCGGAAGTGCTCCAGGATGGCCTGGGCCTGGGCGCGGGTGACCACGGCGGCGAGGGCGGCAGCATCGGCTTGCTTGACCGCGCGCACGCTGCCGAAGTGCTCCAGCAGGCGGCGGCGGGTGGCCTCGCCGATACCCGGGACGTCGAGCAGCTCCGAGGCCCGGTCGCGCATCTCGCGCCGCTTGCGGTGGAAGCCGACGGCGAAGCGGTGGGCCTCGTCGCGGATCTGCTGCATCAGGTGCAGCACCGGCGAGTGGTGGTCGAGGACCACGGGTTCGTTCTCCTGCCCGTAGACGTAGAGGATCTCCTCGCGCTTGGCCAGCGCCGCCAGCGGCTGGCTGGTCAGCGACAGCGCTTCCAGGGCCTCGGCGGCGGCGTGCAGTTGTCCCAGCCCGCCGTCCACCAGCACCAGGCTGGGGAGTTTCTGTTTCTCCTGCTGCAGGCGGCGGTAGCGCCGCCCCACCACCTCGCGCATGGATGCGAAGTCGTCCACCCCCGCCACCTCGCGCACCAGGAACTTGCGGTAGTCGGACTTCTTCATGCGTCCGTCCTCCCACACCACCATGGAGGCCACCGTCTCCGCTCCCTGGATATGGGAGATGTCGAAGCACTCCACCCGCCGCGGCAATTCGGGCAGGGTGAGGGCGTCCTGCAGCGCCTGTTGGATGGCGCGCACGCTGGGTTTCATCACCCGGAAGCGCTGGTCGTAGGAATGGCGGGCGTTGTGGCTGGCCAGGTCCACCAGTGAGCGCTTGGCGCCGCGCTGCGGCACCGCGATCTCTACTCGGCGCCCCCGCTCCGAGAGCATCTCCTCCAGCATGGCCCGGTCCTCGAAGTCCGCCGGGACGTAGAGGTGCGCGGGCACGTACTGTTGGTCGAGGTAGAGCTGCTTGAGCAGGGCGGAGAAGACCTCGCCGGCGTCGAAAGAGGCAGGGTCGACCTCCTCCCAGAAGAACTCACGGCGGTCGAGCATCTTGCCGCCGCGCAGGTGGAAGAGGTTGACGGCCAGGCGCCCGTCCTCGTAGTGGTAGCCGAAAGCGTCGGCGTCATCGCCCTCGGCGGCAGCCATGCGCTGGCGCTCCTCCAATTCGGCGATGGTGGCCAGGCTGTCGCGGTGGGTGGCAGCCAATTCGTACTGCTGGGCTTGGGCGGCGCGCGCCATGCGCTGCTCCAGCGACCTTGCCAGGTCCCCGTGCTTGCCCTCGAGGAAGAGGCGGGCGTCGTCCACCGCTTGGCGATAGGACTCGGGAGTGCAACCGCCCTCGACCGCCGGGCCCAGGCAGCGTCCCAGGTAGTACTGGAAGCAGGGTCGCGCGTGCTCGCGGCTCAGATCGCGGGTGCAGTTGCACAGGCGGAAGGTGCGATGCACCAGCTCCATCAGCCGGTAGGCCAGGTTGGCGGGGAAGTAGGGGCCATAGTAGGCGCTGCCGTCCTTCTTGAGGCGGCGGGTGACGGAGAGCCGCGGCCAGGGCTCGCCCAGGCTCAGCTTGATGTAGGGATAGGTCTTATCGTCGCGCAGCAGGATGTTGAAGCGGGGCTTCTTCTGCTTGATGAGGTTGTTCTCGAGGGCCAGCGCCTCCTTCTCGTTGGCCACCACGATGTACTCGACGTCCACGGCTTCGCGCAACAGGCTGCCGGTCTTGGCGTCTTCGGCCGCGCCTTCCAGGAAGTAGGAGCGCACACGGGCACGCAGGTTCTTGGCCTTGCCCACGTAGATCACTTCGCCGGCGGCGTTCTTGTAGAGGTAGACGCCGGGGTCGGTGGGCAGCGTGCGGATTTTCTCGTGCAGATCCACAGGGCTCCGTGCTCAAGCTGCGTGCGCGCGCCAGCTTTCTGGGAGATCCTAGCAAACCGGCTCAGTGATGTGCCCAGAGGTTGCAGTACGGCGGGACTCCCTCCGATGGGACCAGCCGGCCTCCGCCCACGATGCTGACCCAGGCGAACTCGGCGTGCAGCAGCGACAGCAGGGGCTCGGGACTGCCGGCCAGGCAAGAGCACTCCACCAGCAGTTTCATCTGCGGCGAGCGTGCCAGCGTAGCCTGCATGCCCCGCAACGCCTGCGCCTCCGCTCCCTCGATGTCCATCTTGCACAAGTCGAGGGGAGGCAGATCGAGCGAGTCCAAAGTTCTCCCCTCCACTTGGACGGGGTCGCACTGTCCAAACAAACTCGATCCGCCCCTGTTGCGGGGATTCCGGTACAGTTTGAGCGGCTGGGCGGAATCGGTCGCAGCCATCTCGAACACGGTTACGCGGTCGCTGAAACCGTTGAGCTCGACATGGTGACGAAGAGCCTTCGCATTGTCCGGGTCGGCCTCGACGGCAAACACTTGCGCTCCCCGTTTGGCCGCGAGAAGCGTGTAGATGCCGACGTTGGCGCCCACATCCAACACCACTGTCGCCGGCCCGACCGTCGAACAGAAAAGTCTCCGCTCCTCTTTCTCATGCAGCTGTGGCGCATGCCACAGGTTGATGCCCATGGTCTCGCGGAGGCTGACATCAAGCTTGAGGTCGCCGTCGAAATCCTCGATTCGGTACACGGCATCGGAGGGGAGCGTGCGCTGATAAACCTTCAAGAGGGCGCTCAGCCCGCGGAACCATGGCAGGTGGCGGGTCGCGCGAGCCAAACGCAAAGGCCAGGGCGCAATCATGTTTGAGGAGACGCGCTCCGTCGGTCGGGGTAGGGCCTCATCATTCTCCCATGGCTTTCAGGGCCATGGGGAACCGTCGGACAGGTAAAAATTCTACTGAGCCGGAAAGGGCTGCGCAGTCGGACCCTGACCAGCCGTGCCCCGCGTTTTGAGGCCGGCGCTAAGTCCTTGGCGTACAGCGGACTAGCAAAAAGTGGGAGAGGCGGCGAAGTGGCCGGCGGGTTGCTCCTCCCAGACCGAGGTTCCGAGGAAGTCTGCGCCCGCAAGCTCCCTCCGGACTCAGGAGCGGCTCCCATGAAGCGCACAAGTTTCGCGTTGATGGTAGTGATAGCGACGGGGCTGGCCACCGGCTGCGCCAGCAAGAACTATGTCCGCCAGCAGGTCACGCCTCTGGTCAACAAGACCGATGAGCTGGACCAGATGACGGCCAAGAACGCGCGCGACATCCGCGACGTTGACACCCGGGCCCAGGCCGGGATCCAGGACGTGCAGAGCAAGGCCGCTGCCGCCGACCAGAGGGCGCAGGCTGCCGGCCAGCAGGCCGACCAGGCGCAGTCGCTGGCCTCGCAGACCGCCACCGGCGTGAACCGCCTCACCGGCGTGGTCGCCAACCTCGACAATTATCAGTCCGTGGTCGATACCTCGGTGCACTTCGCCTTCAATAGCGCCGACTTGAGCCCGAAGGCCAAAGAGGCCCTGGACGAGCTGGGCGCCGAAGTGGCCAAGCAGAAGCACTACATCGTCGAGGTGGAGGGCGGGACGGATTCGGTGGGCGACGCCGCCTACAACTACGAACTCAGCCAGCGGCGCGCCGACGCCGTCATCCAGTACCTGGTGTCGAACTACCAGATTCCCGCCTACCGTATCTACATGGTCGGGCTGGGCAAGGACAAGCCCACCGCCTCCAACAAGACTGCCAAGGGGCGGGCCGACAACCGCCGGGTGGAGGTGCACCTGATGACCAACAGCGTCGAGTCCGACACCTCTGCCAGCAACGCCTCGGCCCCCGGGGCCACGCCCCAGCGATAAGCTTCCTTCCTCTCCCCGAGGATCGAACCCCTGGCCGCTCCCCCCCCCTTTCGGAGCGGCCAGTTTTTTTGTCGGCCGGCGCCTCCCCTGTCCCTGCGGCGAAGGTAAAATAGCAGAACGATGTCGCGGATCCTGGTGAGTCTGGCGCTGGCGGCAGCGCTCGCATCCCCGGCCCTGGTCTACGCGCAAGGGCAGGACCCGGCCCCCCCTGCCAGCCAGGACAGCACGCCCTCCTCCCCGCAGCCGGCCGACCAGGCGCAGAAGAAGAGCAGGCTGTCCCGCCTGAAGGACAAGTTCTCGAGCGGCTGCGTGGTGGGCATCGGCTGCTGGGGCGATACCAAGAAGCCCGATTCCGAGGCCGGCCAGCAGAAGGCTCCGGAGGGCGGGTCGGCGCCGTCCTCCCGCCCCGTGCCCGCCGATCAGAGTTCCAGCCGGGGGACTCAGATCGATCTCGGACCGCCCAGTGGCTCCGGCGCCAAACCCGCTGGCGGGGTGCAGGGCACCTACGAGATGACCCTGTGGGATCCGCACCGTGCCGCCAAGGACATCGAGGTCGGGGACCTCTACCGGAAGCAGGGTAACTATCGCGCCGCCGTCAGCCGCTACCGTGACGCCCTCGACTACAAGCCCAACGACGCCGAAGCCACCTTCCGCATGGCCGAGACCCTGGAGAAGCTGGGCGAGGTGGAAGATGCCGCCGCCTACTATCAGTCCTACCTGAGGATCCTGCCGCGGGGCGACTACGCGGCGGCCTCGCATCAGGCGCTGGCGCGCCTCGAGCCCCTGTTGGGCGACCGCCCACCGCAGGCGCGCTCCGGCCGGGGCGAAGAAGACCTGCAACTGGGCGAGTTCTACCTCGCCCTGACCAACTACCCCGCCGCCGCCCAGCGTTTCGTGCACGCCCTGCAGTTGGATCCTTACGACAGCATGGCCCACCTTCGCCTGGCCCTGGCGCTGGAGAGGATGGGCAGAGCGGCGGAGGCGCACGAGCAGTACGAGGCCTATCTGGAGTTGCTACCTCGGGGTCCCTTCGCCTCCGATGTGCGCAAGGAGTTGGCGAAGATGGGCCCGGTCCAGGCGCCTCCGGTCGCGCCACCGAAGCCCGACCTGACCCCCATCCTGGAAGCCGCCGAGCACGAGCTGGACGCGGGCAACTACGCCGCCGCGGCCGAGCGCGCCCGCCAGGTGCTGGCGGTGGAGGCGGAGAATCCGCGCGCCCTCTTCCGCCTGGCCCAGGCGCTGGAAGGGATGGGGCAGCGCGAGCAGGCCCTGGCCGGCTACCAGCACTATCTCAAGGTCGATCCCAACGGACCCTACTCGGTCCCGGCCCTGCTGGCGCTGGACCGCCTGGCGCACGACCGCACCGCCGCTACTTCTCCACCCTCACAAAATCCCCGCTAGAAGCGTTGACCGCGACGTTGAGCTTGGCGTCCAGCTCGGCGGTGCCGTAGATCACGTGCCATTCCAACTGGCTCTTCTTGGGATTCCAATCCAGGATATAGCGCACGGGCTGGTTGGCATCTTTCTTGAGGATGGCCTCGCCGCCGTGCTTCTGCGCGACCTCCAGGGCCTGGTCGGAATCGGCCTTCAGATAAACGATGTCGAAGGGCTGGGTGGAGGTATTGGCGGGGTTGAAGGAGTCCTCCGGTCCGGCGGGCGCGACTCCGGGATTGGGGGCGTCGTCGGCGGTGAGTCCTGACCAGGTGAAGGGCCGGGCGATGCCGCGCCCGGGCGAGGCGAAGATGGCCCGCCACACTCCCGACTTGCCGTCCCGGCCGTTGGACTCTTTGGTGATGGCCGACTCCAGGCGGAAGCAGCGCGCGTCCGCGTTCCACAAGCGCGCGGCTTGGTAGAGCTTCTGGAAGGCCATCCGGCCGGTCAGGGTCTCCTGCTGGGGCGGCTGCTTGGCCACCGGAGCCACGGGTTTGGGGGCCTCCGACGAACATCCTGCGAGGAGGACAAGGGCCAGGAGTGCGAGAGGGGCTCTGCGCATGCGTCACCTTTCCTTATAATGCGAGGGATCGCCGCGGCCATCCCTGCAAGCCGCAATTCTAAACGACACCGGGCGGATTGGAATGGATTCTCATCTCGAACGCCTGCACCGGGCCTTGGAGCGTGCCACCGGCGACCTCACTGCCGAACAGCTCACCCGCCATAAGGAAGGGAAGTGGTGCGTGGCCGAGATCCTGGAGCATCTGGCGCTCACCTACTCCGGCACGGTGAAGGCCATGGAGCGCGTGCTGGCGGCGGGCAAGCCCTTGGTCCGCCCCGCCACGCTGAAGGAAGGCATCGCCACCGTCCTGGTGGTGGAGGCCGGGCACATGCCGGGAGGGCGCCAGGCGCCGGAGATGACCCGTCCCCGCGGCCTGCCTCCGGAGCAGGCCGTGGCCCGCATCCGCGAGGATTTCGCCGCCATGCGCGCCGCCCTGGAAAAGTGCCGGCAGCGCTTTGGCGCTTCCGTGAAGATCGCCAACCATCCCATCCTGGGACCGCTCAGCGTGACGCAGTGGTGCAAGTTCCACTGGGTCCACACCCGCCACCACATCAAGCAGGTGGAGCGCTTGCGCCGGCTGGGTGCGTAAGGGGAAGGCGTCCACTCACGGTTTTGTCTTGCGCGCCTGCCGGCTCGCCTTGGGAGAAGGGGAGGCAGCAGCCGGCGGGGGGACCGGCAGCTTCTGCTCCACCGTCCAGGGACCGCCGTTGGGGTCCTCCACCATCACGGGCTGCGAGGAGACCGCCTTGTCGCCCAGCCCCTCCGCCGTGAGCCAGCAATCGGTCTGGTCGGCGTTGGTGGTGTAGAGCAGCATGCCGGGCTGGTCGCCGGGCCGGGGCGCGACTTGTGCCGCGCCGGTTGTGCCCACGTAGACGGGATGATAGGGGAGGCTCTGGCCCGCGCGCGCGAACGGGCTGGGTTGGGGCAGGGAGCGAAGCGCCTCCTCCAGCTCCGCCTGGTTGCCGGGAAGGCGGCCGTGGTTCTTGCCCCAAGCCGCCAGCAGGTTGCCGGCATCGCCGACCTGCTCCAGGAACTTCCCGCGATGCAGCGAGACCTCCGCCCCATAGCTGCTGGGCAGGGCCGCCATGCCCACCAGCACGACCCCGAATCCCAGGATCAGCCAGCCGGGGGAAGAGCGGGGCCGCAGGGCCGCGTAGACGATCGGGACCAGCGCCACCAGCGCCCAGGCCAGCCAGTACAGCCCCTCTCGCAGGTAGCCGCCCTCGACGTAAAAGACCTGCCCGGAGCGGATCTGCCACCACTCCTCCAGCCTCCGGGCCGCCGGCAGGGCCAGGGTGGCGCAGAAGAAGACCCCGATGACGGCGAGGATGGAACGCAAAGCTCTCATGATCTTCCCGCTCCTGGCGAGGAGCGTTGTGCGGCTGTATATCACCCGCGCCTGGCAGGGTCAAGCCAGCCGCAGGAAGGGTGGACGCGTGCAGAGTCGGCCGTACGGCCATGGGCATCTAAGCAAGGCAGGACGGTTTCTCCCTCGTCCCAGAACGGCATGAGCAAGCGGGGGTGGCAAGGACTGGTAATTTTGGCAGTGGTCGAGAGAGAGGGAAACTCCCTACCATGCAGGCAGTGGTGTGGAGGGAGCCGATGCACCGTGAGTGGATCGCGGCCCTAGGCATCTTGAGCGGGCTGGGTTTCGCCGCCCTCGGCTATCAGATCCTGAAGCGCTACCACGCTCCCGCCGACGGCGTCGATCCCAACTACCTCTTTGCCCTGCGCACGCTGGTGGGCGCGGCGGGCGAGTTCCTCATGCTGGGGGGCGTGCTGCTGGCCCTGTTGCTGCTGGCCATCCTGCTGCTGGTGGGCTGAGGATTCAGTCCAGCCCGTAGGCGTGGATCTTGTTGAGGAGCGTCTTGTAGGAGATCCCTAAGCGCTGCGCCGCCGCGCTCTTGTTCCACTTGCATTCCCGCAGAGTCGCCTCGATCTTGGCGCGCTCCACCGATTCCACTGCGCGCGCCGACACCTCGGGGAGCGATCCCTCCAGGGTCACCTCGCCCGCGCCGCCACCGCGCACATTGGCCGCCAGGCCCAGGTCGGCGGCATGCAACTCCCCCTCATTGAGGATGGCGGCGCGCTCCAGCACGTTGGCCAGCTCGCGCACGTTGCCCGGCCAGGTGTGGGCGCGCAGGGCAGCCAGAGCATCGGCGCCCAGGCGCAAGCCGGGCTTGCGCAACTCGCGGCGGAAGCGCTCCAGCAGATGTTCGGCGATGCGCTCCACGTCGCCGCCGCGCTCGCGCAAGGGCGGGATGCGGATGGGGAAGGCGGCCAGGCGATAGTAGAGGTCGCGGCGGAAAGTCCCCGCCTCCGCCGCGCTCTCCAGGTCGCGGTTGGTGGCGGCGATCACGCGTACGTCGACGCGGAAGGGCGCCGAGCCCCCCAGCCGCTCCACCACATGCTCTTCCAGGACCCGCAGCAGCTTGGACTGCACCGCCGCCGGAAGCTCCCCGATCTCGTCGAGGAAGATGGTGCCGCCGTGGGCCAGCTCGAACTTGCCCGCGCGCCGGCTGTCGGCCCCGGTAAAGGCGCCGCGCTCGTGCCCGAAGAGCTCGTTCTCCACCAGGGTCTCGGGGATGGCGGCGCAGTTCAGGGCCACGAAGGGCTTGCCCGCTCGCCCGCTGAGCTGGTGGATGGCGCGCGCGAACAGTTCCTTGCCCGTCCCGCTCTCGCCCAGCAGCAGCACCGTGGTCTCGGTGGGTGCGATGCGCTGCATGGCGCGCGCCGCTTCCTGCAGCGCCGGGTCCTCGCCCACGATGCGCGGGAAGCCCAGCCGCCGCGCATACTCTTCCTTGAGCACCAGGTTCTCGCGCAGAAGCTGCTGGCGCTCCAGGGCGCGGGCCAGCAGGTGGCGCAGGTGCTCCAGGTCGATGGGCTTCTGGATGAAGTCGTAGGCGCCCTCGCGCATGGCCGCCACCGCTTCGGCGATGGAGCCGTAGGCGGTCATGATGATGACCGGAACGGCGGGGTCGGCCTCCAGCGCCGCCCGCATCACCTCCATGCCCGAGCCCGCGGGCAGTTTCAGGTCCGTGAGCACGGCGGAATAGGGCTGGCGGCGGAGCGCGGCCAGGGCGTCGGCCAGGTTGGCGGCGGCCGTCACCTGGTAACCCATGCGCCCCAGCGCGATGACCAGCATCTCGCGCAGTTCCGCTTTGTCTTCCACCAGCAGGACGGTTTCCATAGGCAACAAAAAAAGGCCTCCAGCCGGCGCGGGGGCCGCTGGAGGCCGGATGGTCGCGGCGCTAGTCTCCCCAGGAGGAGGGCAGCCCCGCCTTGCGCAACTGCTCGCGCATGTCTTCGAGCTGCTGCTTGGCGGCGTCCAGTTGCTGCTGCTTGGCGGCCGTATCCGCCTGGTACTTGCGGTCATCCGCCGCGTACTTGGCCTGGTTCTCGTAGCGCATGCGGTTGCCGGCATCGGCGTAATAGGTGGCGGCGCGGATCTGGTTCTCGCGCTTCAACACGTCCAGCTCGCGCTGCAGCAGGGAGATCTTGTCTTTTTGGTCCTGGAACTTCTGCCGCCACTGGGCTTCCAGTTGCTTCAGTTCCTCCGGCGAGCGCGGCTTGCTTTCGGCAGGACCGGCGGCGGCCTCCTCCCCTTCGCCGCCCACCGAGGCCGGGGCCGCCGGCGCCGGCGTGCCCACCGTGCTGATGCCGCTGCTGGTGGGGATGTTGTCGTTGGTCCAGACCTTGGTAGTAGGGGAGGGCGCGGGCTTGCTCCGCAGCGCGTCCCGGGCCATCTCGGCCAGGGATTTCTGCGAGCCTGGCTGGGAACTGGGCGCAGCCTGCGCCGCCGCCGACACCGCCAGCGCTCCGGCCGCCAAGGCCGCCATCGTCATTCGAAGCCACGGGATTCTCATAGTCGCTCCACTCCGGGACACCCCTTCGGTCGCCGCTTTCTGCTCCTATTTTATCCCTCTGCGGGGCCTTTTTCCGCTCGATGGAGGGAGGGAAACGACAGGGTAAACGTCGTCCCGGAGGGGTCGCTGGCCACGCTGATCGAGCCGCCGTGCTCGGTCACGATGCGGTGGACCAGGGCCAGGCCCAGCCCGGTGCCGCCCGCCTTGGTGGTGAAAAAAGGAATGAAGATATGGGCCAGGTTCTCCGGAGGGATGCCG
>DASPRL010000178.1 GCA_035624475.1 Terriglobales bacterium | reverse complement strand
TCGACTGCAGGCGGGTGCCCATGCCCGCCGCCAGGATGGCGACGGCGAACTTCTGCGGACCGGAGGGACGCTTCGGCTGGGCCCGGCCGGGAACCACCTTCTGGCGCAGGGAACGCGGCATCAACCGCCCATCTTACCCTGAGGGCCGGGGGCAGGGGCAGTCGCCGTGCGGGTACCGGCGCCTTCTCGGGCGGAGGGCGTCCTCGGGCCGGTCAGCGCTTCTTCTCGGGTGCCGGTGTGGGTTCGGCGGCTCCCTCTTCCGGATAGAGCAGCTCGGTGAAGCGGGGATCGTCGGCCAGGTTCTGGAAGTCGGAGTCGTTGCGCGCCTGGAAGCGCAGGCCGGGATTGAGCCGCGTGGCCTGCTGCAGGTGCTTGAGGGAGTCCTCGACGTGCCCGCAGAGGCAGTCCAGCACGGCCAGGCCGTACCAGCCGTAGTCGGCCTTGGGAGACTGCTTGACGATCTTCTCCAGGTGGCTGCGCGCGCCCTCATAGTCGCCGCTGTTCATCAGCGAGACGGCGAAGTCGTAGTGCTCCTCCGGGGTCTTGAAGCTGGTGCTGGCCCGGGCCAGGTGTTGGTGACAAGTGTTGAGGTGGACGGCAGCGCGGTCGGAGAGTTCCTTGATGGAGCCGGCCACTACCTTCTCCAGCAGGGCCTTGGCGCGCTCGAATTTGTGCTCCTGCAGGGCCTTGAGGCCGGCCTCATAGTTTTGCACAGCCTGTGCAAAACGCGGATCGTCCATCAGCGAAGGGCGGCGCGGGGGTGCAGGCGCGGCCTTCTTGCCTCCTCGACCTGCCTTCCTAACACCCTTATGTTTCTTAGATTTAGCTGAGGAAGATTTAACTCTTCCTGCGCCTTTCTTCTTCATCGAATTGCACCTTCGCGCCTGGGAGCAGGGGAGACGGCCTGTTCCATTGTGGAAAAGGCTCAGAGATGCTTCCGGCTGCCGGGGGCTGAGGGTCCGCAGAGCTTTTTGTTTATACGCGCAAGCGCCGGGCGCGTCAACCCGGCCCGATTGCACCAGAATTGGTGCACTTCCGGGAGCGTCCAGAGAGGCTATTGCATGGAGGCGGCGGCCTGCAGGTCGATCTTCTCCCACTCGCCCTTGATGATGCCGGCGCGGATCTGCGCGGGAGTCTTGCCCGCCTTGGTCTGCCGGTAGGTGTAGTAGAGCTCGCGCAGGCAGGTGCCGCACTCGGCGCCGTGGGTGTCCTCGAAGCAGGAACGCAGGCTCTTGTGCCCGGCGCTGCGGTCGCAGTGGCAGTAGCAGGGCTGCTGGTAGAGGACGTTGGGGATCTTGGCGGCCAGTTCGTAGGCGTGGGTCTGGTAGGGATATTGGAACTCCGGGCCCCAGAGCGCGTCGGCGGGCAAGATGGGAGGCAGCTTGGCGCCCCTGGGCGGAGGTGCCGGGTGATACGCGGGCACGCTCTGGTCCGTCCACCCCAGGGTGGCGAAGGCCAGCAAGGCTACGAACAGCAGGTACAGGACGCGCTTCATGGGGCCTCCCAGCGGGGTATTGTACCCCGGTTTCAGGGCGGCTGGGGCTGCATGCAGGAAGGCGGCGTGGCATCCCGAGGATACAACCCGCGGCCGGCACCGCCAATCCATATACAATAGGCCGCAAGCCATGACCAACGAAGACCATCGCACCTCCCAGGCGCAGCCGGGCGCCGCCGCGCCGGCTGCTCCACCGGCGCGGGGAAAGCGGAGCGGCGAGGTGCTGCGCACCTGGGTGCGCGACCTGCTGATCTCGCTGGCCCTCTCCGGCTTCGTCATCCTCTTCCTGTACCAGCCGGTGAAGGTGGAAGGCAACAGCATGCTGCCGGGGTTGCAGGACCAGGAGCGCATCTTCATCAACAAGTTCGTGTACCAGCTGGAGCCCATCGAGCGCGGCGACATCGTGGTCTTCCGCTATCCCCGGGACCCCTCCAAGAGCTACATCAAGCGGGTGGTGGGGGTGGCCGGCGACCGCATCCGCATCGAGCGTGGCAGGGTATACGTCAACGGGCAGGCGCTGCCCGAGCCCTACGTGCCCTCCAGCTACGTGGACGGCCACAACTTCCCGGAGCTGGTCGTGCCCGCCCACAGCTACTACGTGCTGGGCGACCACCGCACCATGTCCAACGACAGCCGCGAGTTCGGTCCCGTGGACGAGAGCTACATCTACGGCAAGGCCGTCTTCGTCTACTGGCCCATGGACAAGATGGGAATGCTGAAATAGCGATTGCAGATTTCAGATTGAAGATTGCAGATTGAAAGGCGGCCTGGAGGCCGGCGAAGCTGCAAGCAATCTGAAATCTAAGATCTGCAATCTGAAATTCTGCTGCAGCGCCCCTAGTCACTTCCGGATTTCTCTGCTAGAATCCCAAAAATCCACTCCCCGGAGACGGAATGCAAGCGATCCTTGCGCTGGAAGATGGCAAGATCTTCCGCGGCAAAGGTTATGGCGCGAAAGGCGAATGCTACGGGGAAGTCGTTTTTAATACCTCCATCACCGGCTACCAGGAGATCTTCACCGATCCTTCTTACGCCGGGCAGATCGTAGTCCTCACCAACCCCGAGATCGGCAACTACGGCACCAACCCCGAGGACACCGAGTCCACCCGCCCCTACATCGAAGGGCTGATCGTGCGCGAGTTCTCGCGCGTCAGCTCCAACTGGCGCTCGCAGCAGGTCACCGACGAGTACCTGGAGAAGTTCAAGATCCCGGTGCTGGCCGACATCGATAGCCGCGCCCTGGTGCGCCACCTGCGCGACCACGGCTGCAAGCGCGGCGTCATCTCCATGCTGGAGGAGGACGCGGAAAAGCTGGTGGCCAAGGCGCGCGCCATCCCTTCCATGGTGGGCACCGACCTGGCCAAGGTGGTCTCCACCAAGCAGCGCTACGTGTGGGAGGTGGGCGAGCGCTCGCACGAGCCTACCCAAGTGGTGGGGGTGAAGGACGAGCCGGCGCTGTGGCGGGTGGTGGCCTACGACTACGGCATCAAGCACAACATCTTGAGGAAGCTGGTGGCGGAGCGCTGCCACGTGACCGTGGTGCCGGCGGAGACTGCGGCCGAGGATGTGCTGGCGCTCAATCCCGACGGCATCTTCCTCTCCAACGGCCCCGGCGACCCCGAGCCCTGCCAGTACGCGGTGGAGAACATCCGGCGGCTGATGGGGCGGGTGCCCATCTTCGGCATCTGTTTGGGGCACCAGCTCGTGGGGCTGGCGCTGGGCGGCAAGACCTACAAGCTCAAGTTCGGACACCACGGCGGCAACCATCCGGTGAAGCAGATCGCCACCGGCAAGATCGAGATCACGGCGCACAACCACAACTTCGCCGTCGATCCCGAGTCGCTCTCGACCTCCGAGGTCGACCTGACGCACATCGACCTCAACGACTCGACGCTCGAAGGCCTGCGCCACCGCAACCTGCCGCTCTTCTCGGTGCAGTACCACCCCGAGGCCGCGCCCGGCCCGCACGACTCGCATTATCTGTTCAAGGATTTCGTGAGGATGATGGAGGAGTTCAAGGGGTGAGGAGCACGACCACCGCGGTGCTGTGCCTGGGGCTGGTGGCGGCGTCGGTTCCCGCCTCCCGGGGCGAGGTGAAGAAGAAGGTCC
>DASPRL010000177.1 GCA_035624475.1 Terriglobales bacterium | reverse complement strand
GCTCAAGACCACCAAGAAGACCAAGTACCTCAATCCCCAGGAGTGAGCCGTCCCCTCCGCGCGCCGGGCTAGCAAAAATTGCAGGTGCAGGCTTTTTCAGAACGGCGCTATACTCTCGGCAGTTGGCAGCGGTGGACTCCCAGCTCCGTTTCTGCCGGCAGGAGCAGGAACATGGCCAAGATCTTCTTCATTCCCGTCACTCCCACCGGCCGCCGCGAGAATCCCAAGCGCAAGCTCGACCCGCGCTACCTGGAAGGCCAGCGCCTGCTGGTGGAGGCCCTCAAGTACCTGACCAAGTCGGACCCGCGCAACAACCGCTCCGCCATCACCCTGCTCTCCGAGCTGGTGCGCACTCAGTTCCGCATGAGCGACGGGCCCCCGCGCCTCCACTGAGCCTCCGTCCGCCTCTCCCCGCTTTTTCTTATCGCCTCCATAAAATCTTTGAATTTCCCTTCGCCGCCGAAGCGGGATAAGAAACGGAGAAAGCGCAGGGCTGCGTGCGCCGAGTCCTGCCCGCCATCGGGGGTGATGCGTGGAGACCAACGTCTACTGGCTGTGGCTGCTGTCCATGGGGGCCCTGATCTTCCTCATGCAGGCCGGCTTCTTCCTGCTGGAGGGCGGGCAGGTGCGCTCCCGCGACGTGACCAACGTCATGATGAAGATGACCAGCCACATGGGCATCGGCATCCTGGTCTTCCTGCTCTTCGGCTTCGCCATCAAGGCCTACGCCTGGCCCCTGGCCCCGCTGCCCAACGGCTGGCGCTTCCCCTGGCAGTTCGTTTCCGACGGCGGCCATTCCATCACCTTCTACGTCTCCCTGATGTTCGCGCTGGTCTCCTGCGCCATTCCCAGCGGCTGCTTCTCCGGGCGCATGAAGTTCTCCGCCTACCTGCTCTTCGCCGCCCTCTACGTGGGCGTCATCTATCCCGTCTTCGCCTACATCCTGTGGAACGGCCCGCTGGCGCGGCTGGGAGTGCAGGACTACGCCGGCTCGCTGGGCGTGCACGCCGTGGGCGGGATCGTGGGGCTGATGGGCGCGCGCTTCCTGGGCAAGCGCCGCGCCCCCGCCGTCGCCCACGACGTCCCCATGATGGGCCTGGGCGCCATGCTGCTCCTGTTCTGCTGGTTCGGCTTCAACCTGGGCTCGGTGCCCTCCTACGGCAACATCGCCGCCGACCTGCCCCTGGTGGCCATCAACACCCTGGCCGCCATCGCCGGCGGCATCCTGGGCTCGCTGGCCGCCACCTCGCTCTCCGGCAAGCCCGACCCGGTCATCACTCCCAACGGCGCGCTGGCGGGCGCGGTGGCTATCTGTTCGGGCGCGCACCTGGTGCACCCGCTCTTCGCCGTGCTCATCGGGGTGGTGGCCGGGGCGCAGATCCCCTACACCGCGCGCTGGATCGCGAAGAAGCTCCAGCTCGACGATCCCTGCGGCGTGGGCCCGGTGCACGCCACTCCCGGCCTGCTGGGCGGATTGGCGGCCGGCCTGTGGGCGCCCATGATCCCCAACGGATTCCACGGCTACAGCGTCCACCTGTGGGCGCAGTTCATCGCCACCGCCACCGCCCTGGCCTACGCCCTGGTGGCCTCGGTCGTGCTCTTCACCATCATCAAGTACGTGACCGGGCTGCGGGTCAGCGAGGAGGAAGAGCTCACCGGGCTCGACCTGGCCGAGCACGGCATGGAGGCCTATCCCGAACTCTCCGGGCTGGGCGGGGCCAAGCCTGCGCCCCTGCACGTGCTCTCCGGGGTGCGGGTGGGCGAGGTCATGGCCGAGGTGCCGGTGGTCTCGCCCCAGGACACGCTGGAGTCGGTGCAGGAGATCATGTTCGCGCGCGAGGTCTTCGCCCTGCCCGTGCTCAACGAGGACGCCGAGTTGTGCGGCATCGTGAGCATGTCGGACCTCACCAAGATCGACCGCTCCGAGCGCGCCCATGTGCGCGTGGCCGCCGTCTACACCCGCGAGGTGCAGGCCGCCTTCCCCGACCAGACCGTGCACGAGGTGGTGGAACGCATGCGCGAGCGCCATCTCGCCAACTTCCCCGTGGTCTCGCGGCGGGAGGAGAAGAAGCTGCTGGGCATGGTGAGCAAGACCGACATCGTGCTGGCCTACCGCCGCATCGCGCTGGCCGGCTCGGTCTAGGCGGCGCGCGCCAGCGCCGGCAGCTTGCGCCGCTCGTTCCCGCTGCCCGCCAGCGCCGCCGCCGCGAAAACGATCACCACCGGATAGCACTCCAGGGTGTAGCGCGGCTCCGGGTTCTCCATGGTGCCCAGGAAGACGGAGCGCAGCAGCACGAAGGCCAGCAGCAGCCCGGCGTACTTCACCTTGCGCCGCCAGGCTCCCAGCGCCGCCGCCAGCACGTAGAAGAGGTTGAGCAGGCCCAGGGCGATGCCCGCCGTCATGTCGTGGGCGTCGGCCGCCCACCAGCGGCTGTCGAGAGGGAGGATCTCGGTACGCGGGCGCAGCCACATGTCGGCGCTGCGCAGCGCCGGCAGCCACAGGTAGTAGCGCAAGGGATGGCGGCGGATGCGCTCCGCCGCCAGTTGCGCGAACTGCGCGTCCAGCGCCGGCTGAATGTCCCATCCCGCCTGGTTGTAGGCCTCGATCAATTCCTCGGTGCGGTCATGTTCCTCGGGCGAATCGAAGGCGCGGGCCGGCAGGTCGCGGACGTCCGCCTTGCCTTCGTCCGTCCAGAAGAAGTCCTCCACCGAGACGTACTCCACCATCCAGGTCTTCACCCAGCGGTAGAAGCCCAGGGGGACGTATTCGCCGGGCTCGTTGGCGTAGCGCGGGGCCAGCGGCATGAACTCGTGGAAGACGCGCCAGTTGCGCAGCGTCCAGGGGGCCAGAGGCGCGAAGGCCACCAGCCCCAGCACCACCCCCGCGGCCAGCGTCCGCCGACGCGGCGCCCGCAGGAGGAAGCGCAGCAGCACGTAGCCGCCGATCACCATCACCAGCATGCCGCCGTCCGGCCGCAGCAGGATGGCGGCGGCGATGGCGGCGCCACAGCCCGCCCACCAGCGCAGCCTTCCGTTGCTGTCCAGGTCGTCGCGCGCCCGCACCGCGCTGTAGAAGGCGGCGGCGGTGAGAAAGATCTCCAGGGTCTCGGTCATGGGAGCGGCCACGTAGTTGGCCAGGAAGGGACACAGCGCGGTCAGCAGGAAGGCGGCACGCGCGGCTTTCTCCGAGACCAGCCGCCCCGCCATCGCCGCCAGCACCCCGGCCGTGGCGAGGTCCACCAGCATCTGCACCAGGCGCACCGCCGTGTAGTGCTCTCTGCCGAAGATGGCGAACACCCCCGCCAGGAACAGAGGATAGCCGGGGAGGCGGACGTAGGTGAGCGCCAGCCTGCCCGACATGCTGAAGCCGAAGGCGTGGTGGTCGAGCAGGTTGAGGGCCAGGTTGCCATAGGTGAGCGCGTCCCCGTCGAAGTGGGGATAGCGCACGATGAAGAGCAGCCGCAGGGCCACGGCGGCCGCGGCCGCCAGCAGGTAGAAGCGGGGATGCCGGCGCAGCGATTCGAGCACGCTGGGAATATAGCAAATCGCGGCGCGCGCCCGCGCACCCGCGGTCCGCCTTCGCTCCCTGCTCCTCCCCTGGTTTGACGCCCCTTCCGCGCCCGCCGTAGGATTAGGCGAAAGCCTTCCGCATGGCCAAGTCTGTTTTCTTCGATCCCCAGCTCAAGCGCTGGAAGCTGCTGCGCCGCCTGCTCGATGTGGCGGGCATCGCCATCACCCTGATGATGGTGCTCTTCCTTTACACCGCCATGCGTTCTATGCAGCTTCCCGACCTGCTGCTGCCGCAGCAGAAGCCCCGCTACCACGCCATCAAGGAACGCGAGAAGCGACGCCCCAGGCTGCGCCGCGTCTCCCACCGCAAGACCAAGACGCCGCCCTCGCAGGTGGTGCTCAACACCCAGGAGGGCATCCGCGCCGCCTTCTATGTGGCCTGGGACGCCGCCAGCTTCGCTTCCTTGCGCGAGTACGTGCACCAGATCGACCTGCTCTATCCCGAGTGGCTGCACGTGCTCACCCCCGACGGCCGCCTGCAGGCGGTGACCTCCGACAACAAGCTCTTCGACGTGCTCAAGGACGGCAAGGTCCGCCCCGTCGACGACAAGGTGATGCCCTTCCTCAAGGCCGAGCAGGCCGACACCGAAGTCTTCCCCCTGGTCAACAACTTCGATCCCATCAGCAACGAGTGGGTGGAGGCGGTCGGCGGCTTCTTCAACGACGCGCCGGCGCGCGCCGCCTTCCGCCGACAGGTGCTGCAGTTCCTGGCCAGCGACCGCTACAAGGGCCTCACCCTGGACTTCGAAGGCTTCCCGGCCGCGTCCCAGCCCGGCTACCAGGCGCTGCTGGCGGAGCTGGCCCAGGACCTGCACGCCCGCGGCCTCAAGCTCTACGTCAACGTGCCCGCCAACAACCCCGAGTTCGACTACGCCTTCATCGCGGCGCACTCCGACGGCGTCATCCTGATGAACTACGACGAGCACTATCCCGGCGGCGACATCGGCCCCGTCTCCAGCCAGGCCTGGTTCACCCGCAACCTGGAGCACGCCCTCAAGGTCATGCCGCAGGAGAAGATCATCTGCTCCATCGGCAACTACGGCTACGACTGGGCCGTGCCCGTGGGCCCGCACGCCCGCCAGGCTCAGTCCTCCATCACCGGGGTCAGCGTGCAGGACGCCTGGCTGCACGCCCGCGAATCCGACGCCACCATCCAGTTCGATCCCGACTTCCTCAATCCCTATTACGTCTACCTGGAGGGCGACAACCTGCGCCACGAGGTCTGGTTCCTGGACGCGGTGACCGCGCTCAACCAGATGCGCGCCGCCCAGCGCCTGGGCCTGCGCACCTTCGCGCTGTGGCGGCTGGGCGCCGAAGACCGCTCCTTGTGGGCCATCTGGGACCAGCCCGGCGCCGCCGACGCTCCCGACAAGCTGCGCTCCGTCCCTCCCGGCCAGGACGTGGACCTGGAGGGCCACGGCGAGGTGCTGTGGATCCAGCAGCGTCCCCAGGACGGCGAGCGCGCGCTCGTCTATGACGCCGATTCCGCCCTGGTCACCGACGAGATCTTCCACAGCCTGCCCATGCCCTACCAGGTGGCC
>DASPRL010000176.1 GCA_035624475.1 Terriglobales bacterium | reverse complement strand
GCTCTTTGACGCGCCCCGCGCCGAAAGCCGCCTCCGCCAGCTTGGCGCGATCGATCTGGCCGTCGGGCTGCAGAACGCCCGGGCCGAAGGCCTTCACCACTTCCTGATAGACGGGCTGGCCGGGGGCCATGAGTTGGTGGGCGATCTCGTCGGCGTAAACGATGTGGGCGCCGCGGGCGCGCAGCATCTCGGCCACCGTGGTCTTGCCGCAGGCCACCCCGCCGGTGAGCCCCACCCGCAGCAACTAGGCGCGCTCCGAGGTCAGCGCCGGCTGCTTCAGGGTGTGGCCGCGGCGCAGCTTGCAGGCCTTGACGGTGTTGGCCATGAGCATGGCGATGGTGAGCGGGCCCACGCCTCCCGGCACGGGAGTGAGGGCGCCGGCGATCTCGGCCACCTCGGGGTGCACGTCGCCGATCAGGGTGGAGCCGTTCTTCAAGAAGGCGGCCTCGCGCTTCTCGTTGCCCTTGAAGTAGCGGTCGAACTCGGCGCGCTCGGTGATCTTGTTCATGCCCACGTCGATGACGGTGGCGCCGGGCTTGACGAACTCGCGAGTGACGAAGCCGGCGCGCCCCATGGCCGCCACCAGGATGTCGGCGCGGTGGCACACCTTGGGCAGGTCGTGGGTCTTGGAGTGGCAGACCGTGACGGTGGCGTTGGCGTTGAGCAGCAGCATGGCCATGGGCTTGCCCACGATGTCGCTGCGGCCGACCACCACCGCCTCCGCGCCCATGATGGGGATCTCGTAGCGCCGCAGCATCTCCATGATGCCGGCGGGGGTGCAGGGCGTGAGTCCTGGGCGCTGGGTGGAGAGGTAGCCGACGTTCATGGGATGGAAGCCGTCCACGTCCTTGGCGGGCGAGACCGCCTCCAGCACCGCCTTGGCGTCCACCTGCTTGGGCAGAGGGAGCTGGACCAGGATGCCGTCAATCTCGTCGCGCCGGTTCATGTCGTGCACCAGCTCCAGCAGTTCGTGGGTGGTGACGGTGTCGGGCGGGGTGTATTTTTCGCTGAGCATGCCCAGCGCCTCGCAGGTCTTCACCTTGTTGGCGACGTAGATCTCGCTGGCGGGATTGTGCCCGGCCAGCACCACCGCCAGGCCGGGCCGCAGGCCCGCGTCGGTCAGCGACTTGACCTCCTCCGCCACCTCCGCCTTGATCTCGGCGGAGATCTTGTTTCCGTCCAGAAGGATGGCTGCCATCGTCTCCTCGGGAGGTTACATCCTTATTCTATGAGGCGAGGCGATTGTAGCGTAAACCGCTGAGGAAAAGATGTGATGGCAGAAAGCTCTTAGCTCTTAGCTCTTAGCCTGCAGGGGGCAGCGCGATAGAATGTCGGCCATGCTGGCCAAAGACCTGCTGGAGATCATCGTCTGTCCCGACTGCAAGCAGCCGCTGGAGTACAACGCGGAGAAGCAGACCCTCAAGTGCGCCGCCTGCAAGCGCGTCTATCCCGTGCGCGACGACATCCCCGTCCTGTTGATCGACGAAGCCACGATGGAGGAGTAGGGCGGCTCAGTGGACGGCGGGCGCCGTCCAGGTGTGGCCGCCGTCGGCCGTGGTCCAGATCTGGCGCAGCCGTGGATCCGCGGCCGCTACCACCGTCATCACCCCGTGCTGGGCGTCGGTGAAGTTGAGCGCCACCACGTCGGCGGGCGGCGCCGCGCCGGCCGGCCCGGTGAAGTCCAGGCGCGTCCAATGGGCGCCGCCATCGCCGGAATGATAGAGGGCCGCCGTGCGCTGGCGGTGGCCGCCCGCCCACACGTTCTCGCCCACGGACGACACCGCGTTCCACACCCCGCCCCCGCTCACCGGGACCACCCGCCAACTGCGGCCGGCGTCCTGGGAGCGTTCCAAGTGGCCCGCCGGGGTGATACGCCACAGCGGCGCCACGGCCACGCTCTCAACCGTGATTTGCACGGTCTCATTGCTGGCGCGCGCCGGCGCCTGGGCCGGTGCGGCCTGCGCCTGCCCGGCAACCTGTGCCTGGTCCGCCGCCACGGGCGCCGCGGTCGCCGTCCCCTTGCCGGCGCCGCTCTCGGGCTGCTGTTGGGAGACTCCGGGAGTCACCAGCCCGCCCACCACCTGCTTCTTCTCTCCGCCCGCGGGCTGAGCCTTGGCCTGGTAGGTCGGGGCCGCGGGGGCGGCCTGTGCGGTCTTGAGGTCATAGGTGGCCGGGGGCGGCGGCGGCGCCTGCTTGGCGACTTCGGCGGTGAAGGTCGAGACCTGGCCTTCCTTTGCCGGCGGGGCGGGCAGGGTGCGGCTCAGCTTGTCTTTGGATTCATCGCGGCGGCCGCGCTCCGCGTCGGCCAGCACCGCGGAGACGGCCCCGCCCTCGCCCGCACCCTGGACGCCCGCCTCCTTCTTGTTCCCAGCCACAGTGGTCCTGGCTTCGGCCTGCTTCCTCGCCGCGTCGGCTTCGGAGTGCGCGGGCTGGTTCGCGGCCGCGCTGCTTTCCTCACGCGCGGCGGCGGATGTAGCGGGCGATTTGGCGACCTGCACGGGCGCGCGCGAGCGGAAGTAAGCGTCGGGGATGGTCAGCAGGGCGATCGCTGCTACCGCCACCGTGGCCAGCGCCGCCGCCGTCTGCCAGCGCAGCACCCAGCCGCGGATGCCCTGAGGCGCGGCGACGGCTTGCTCCCCTTCTTCCTGCGGGAGGGCCAGTGCCACCACCTCGCGGCAGGCGGCGCAGGCGGCCAGATGGTCGAGCACCTGCGCGCGCTCGCGCTCGCCCAGCGCCTTTTCGGCGAAGGCGGTCAGCAGGTCGGCGTCGGGATGGGTTTCACCGCCGCCTGCCCGGAGCCGCTGGCGCACGATTTTGGGGAGCTCGGCCATAACGACTATTCCCTGCTTCTCCTAGCTTGGAACGGGCGGGCGCTCATTTCTTGCGCCAAACGTCCGCGCACGTCCACGGAAAGATCGCGCACGTCGGCCTCCAGCGCCTCCTCGGACTGGCGCCGGCTCATGCCCCGGCGCTCCAGCGCGGCCAGCGTCTTCTTGCGCAGCGCCTGGGCCAGTTTCTCCAGCTTGCGGCTGATGGTGGACTCGTGCACACCCAGGGTGCGCGCGATCTGGGCCAGGGTGCGCCCGTCGAGATAGTACGAGGCCAGCATAAACCTCTCTTCGGCGTCGAGCGAGGCCAGGGCCTCGTCGGCGGCGGCCTCCAGGCGCGGGTCCGCCCCGGTGGCAGGATCGGCGGGCAGCGTCCCCGGGTTGCCACCGGCGGTGGCCGGCTCGGCGAACTGCTCGCCCTGCTCCAAGTGCTCGTCCAGGCTGACCTCGCGCCGCCGCTTGCGGTACTGGTTGACGTACTCCTGCGCCAGCACGGTGCGCAGCCAGCCTTCCAGCGATCCCCGGCCCATGTAGAAGGTCAGTTTGGAGACGCGCACGCCCTCGCGCGTCTCGGTGCCATAGAGGGAGGCGTAGAGGGAGTCGGCCAGTTCGCGTCCGGAGGTGTCGTCGCGGGTGATGGCGCGGGCGGCGTCGTAGAGCTTGGCGCGGAAGCGGGTGAGGAAGACCTCCCAGGCGCGCTCGCTGCCGGCGGCGCAGCCGCGCGCCAGCGCCAGCTCCTCCGCCCGCAGGCTCTCGTAGAGAGCGCGGGCCTCGGTCTCCCCGGCCGACGTGGGCAGGTACTTGGCCCCCACCTCCGCCAGGATGCGAAAGAAATCCACCGCCGTCAGGCCGTACTGCTCCCCCTCGCTCTTCCGGAAAAGCTCCTGGAAGAGCGCTTGCAGCCGTCTGAGGTCCACCGCGGCTTTGTGGGGCATCCCTGGGCGTGATGGTAGCAGTTTTTGGTGCAAGAAGGGGCGGCGGCGCCGTTCCTTCAGCGTGCGGGGACCGGTGTCCCCGACCCCCTTTCGACTGTGGAGGTTCTTATGAAGCAATCGCAGAAAGCAGGACTCGCGCTGGCTGCCGCGGCTGTTCTGATGCTGGGCGCCGTGCTCTGGGAGGGCGCCGGGACCCCCGACGCCAACGCGGGCGAGTTGCCCGCCCCGGCTTCCGGCTACAAGGTACTCGCCCCCATCAGCCATGGCAACCTGACCATCTTTCCGGTGGTGGCCGGCACCACCTACGACACTCGCGCCTTCATCACCCTGGACGAAGGCCTGCGCTCGGGCGAAGTGGTGGTCGCCGAATCCGGGCAGGTCGAGGGTCTGCGCCGCGGTCCGCGGGCGCGCGGCTACTCCGGCGGCGGCGCCCAGGTCAACCGCCTGGTCCTGCTCAACAACTCCGACAAGCCCTTGATCCTGCTGGCCGGCGAGATCGTGACCGGCGGCAAGCAGGACCGGGTGGTGGGCAAGGACCGCATCGTGCCCCCGCAGAGCGATCCCATCGATCTCAGCGTCTTCTGCGTGGAGCCGGGGCGCTGGGTCGGCGCCAGCGCGCAATTCGACGCCAAGGCCACCCCCATGGCCCAGCCCAGCGTGCGCAAGGAAGCCATGGGCGACAAGGACCAGCAGAAGGTCTGGGACGAGGTCGGCCGTTCCCGTTCCGCGATGGCGAGCGCGGTGGAGGCGGCGCCGGCTGCCCCCAGCGCCTACGGCGGGCTTACCGGCGGAAGGGACGCGGCGGATCAGGTCACCGCGACCAGCTCCTACGCTCGCGCCATGGACGCTCCCGCCGCCAAGGCCCAGGTGGATGCGGTGGCCGCTCCCATCGAGCACTCCTACAGCAGTCTGATCCGGGAACTCAAGGCCCGCAATGCCGTGGGGGTGGTGGTGGCGGTGAACGGGCGGCTGATCTGGGCCGACGTCTTCGCCTCTCCCGCCCTGCTGGAGAAGTACTGGCCCAAGCTGGTGCGCTCCTACGCCGCCGAGGCGGTGACCACGCGGGCGGCGGGCAAGGCCGTCAGCGTGGAGGCGGCCCAGGACTTCCTGGAGCAACTGCAGGGCACGCGCGAGGTCTCGGAGAGCGAGCCCGGGGTCTTCCGCCAGACCGAGATCACCGGTCCCGGCTACAAGGTCTTCGAATTGACCTCGCTGCTGCCCAAGACCGGCTTCGAGGTGCACTGGGCCAAGATGGCGGAGTAGGCCCACAACGAGCGTGCGCGGGTCGCGGGTCCCGCGCCGGCCGCAGCGCAGGCGGTTCCCAGCGGGCTGCCTGCGCTGCCTTGCCTGGAGCCGAGGGCGCGGAAGCCGCCAAATCCGCGGCTTCCGACGATGCCTCCCCATAACCCAAGGCGGAAAAAGGAGATTCCGCCTGCAACGTTTTGGGCCCGGAGTGAGTCTAAGTCAACAAGCAAGGAAGTAAAGGGATCGGAGGTGATCCCGAATGGAACGCTTCGCGGTGACGGAGTTGACAGCGTTGCGCAGTGAGCTACTGGAAGGCGGGTTGGACCACCGCCAGGCCGGCGAGATGCTGCAGATGTTCATGATGGGCCACGGCTTCGGGGTCTCCCCGGACGCGGCCATGGAGGCCGCCGGGCGCGTGGGCAGCAAGGGCTGCTCGCTGGAAGCCATCCAGCATGAACTCGAGAATCTGGCGCTGGTGATGTGACCGGGCCGCGCTCAACCAGGCGCGCCCATTCACGCCGGCACCAAGATTGAGAAAGCCGGGCCAACCAGCCCGGCTTTCTTGTTTGAGTTCCCAGTTCCCGGTTGCCGGTTCCCAGTCAAATTGCCGGCCCAAACTGGGAACTGAGAACCGGGAACTGGGAACTGGGAACTACTCGTAGCGCAGCGAGACCACCGGGTCCTGCTTGGCGGCCAGGGCTGCCGGCACCGTGCCGAAGACGATGCCCACCAGCGACGACACCAGGATGGCGATTACCGCCGAAAGCCCCGAGATGGGGATGCGGAAGCTGGTGAAGAAGCGCACGGAGAAGGGCAGGGCCAGCCCGATCAGCGTCCCCACCACCCCGCCGCACACCGAGATGAACACCGCCTCCGCCAGGAACTGGAAGCGGATGTCGCGGCGGGTCGCCCCCACCGCCTTGCGGATGCCG
>DASPRL010000175.1 GCA_035624475.1 Terriglobales bacterium | reverse complement strand
CAATTCGGCCAGCTCGGGCAGCTCGGGAGCCAGGGCGGCGCAGCGCTCGATGCCGGAGCGGGCCTCCTCCCACATGGAATTAGCGAGGCAGAATCGGATCTCCTCCAGCAACTCGCCGGTGGCGGCGCCGGCGGCGGCTTCTGCGGCTGCTTCCTGGCCGACGAACTGCGCGGAAGGGACGGCTTCGGCCGGGGCCTCGACCGGCATCTCCGGCGGGGGCGCCGCCTCGGGGGCCGCTTCGGCGGCCGCCGGGGCCGGCTCCTCCACCGTCATCATGCTCTCCCACTCAGTGGAGAGATCGATCTCGTGGGGCGCCTCGGCGGACGCTGCCGCCAGCGGCTCGGGGGCAGCGGCCTGCAGATCGAACTCGGCGACAGCGGGAGCCTCGGCTTCGGCCTCTGCCGGGGGCGCCGGCTCGGCCTGGAAGGCGGCCTCGGCCACCGGCACCTCGGCCACCCCGCCGGCCTGCGCAGCCGCCGGGACCTCCGCCACCGGAGCCGCCCCTCCCTTCTCGCGATACTTGGCCGCCATGTCGGCGTACTGCTGGGCCGCCTCGGCGTGGCCGGCTTCCGAGAAGACCGTTTCCAGGATGTCGCAGCACTGCGCTGCTCGCGTCCAGTCCCGGGCGCGGGCATGAAGGGCAGCCAGGCGCTGGTTGAGGCGCACGTCGCGCGGCGCCCTGGCGATCACGCCCTCCAGGGGGGCGAGGGCCTTGGCGGGCAGGTTGTAGGAGTCATAGAGCTCGGAGTCGGTGAGGGCGAGCCGGATGGCGTCCTCGACCTCCTTCTCGTAGGTCTGCTGCACCGGGGGAGCGCCCTGCTCCAACTCCTCCACCATGAAGGCCTGGGCGCCTTCTTCCTCGGTAAGGGGCCGGGCGGCGGAATCCTCGCCCAATCTGGCGATGATCTGCTTGTAGCTCTGCTCGTGGAGCGGGTTCTCGGGCTCGATCTCGGCGAGTTCCTTGTAGAGGACCTTGGCCTTCTGCAATTCCCCGGCCTGGACGTAGGCGTGAGCGAGCAGCTCGTTGATCTCGGCGATATGCGTGGTCTCGGCGGCCTTGCGGTAGAGGCCCAGCAGCAGCTCCAGGGCGGGAGCGCTGTCCTTGATGCGATTGATGCTGCTGTTGAGAGTGGCGAGCAAGGCTTCCTTGTTGGACTGCAGCAACTGGTCGGAGTAGCGGTCGTAGATCTTGAGCGCGCCCTCGTGGTTGCCCGCCGCCAGCAGGGCGTCGGCATAGCGCTGCACCCCGGAGAGGTCGTTGTGGACCGACACCAGCTTCTGGGCGATGGGCTCGGCTTCGGGGGCGCGGCCCGCGGCCAGGTAGGCGTTGAGCAGGGCGCGCAGGGCGTCGGGGCGGGAGTCGAGGTCGGGGATCTTCTCCAGGTAGCCGATGCCGGCGGCGCCGTCGCCGGAATCCACGGCGATCTGGCCGCGCATCATGAGGGCGTCGTTGTTGCCGGGGTCGAGGGCGAGGACGCGTCCCAGGGCCTCGTCGGCGGCGTCCATGGCGCCGCGCAGGTAGAGCGACTGGGCAGCGGTGAGGAAGATGTTGCAGGCGTTGTCGCGCTTCCCCAGCTTGATGTACAGGTCCGCCAGCTTGGACTGCATGGCGGTGTTCTCGGGATCGAGCTCCAGCATCTTCTGGAAGATCCTGCAGGCGCCTTCCAGGTCGCCGGCCTTCATGCAGGAGTCGGCCGCCACCACGTACTGCTGGCGGGCGTCGTTGTAGAGGCCTTGCTGGGTATAGAGTTCGGCGAGCTTGAGGACGATCTCCGGGGCGGAAGGGGTGAGCTTGGCCAGCTTCTTGTACATGGCGATGGCCTTGACGGTGAAGCCTTCGCCGGCGTAGGCGTCGCCCACGCGCTTGAAGTAGGTGGCCGCCTGGTCGGGCTTGCCCACGCGCGCGTACAGGTCGCCGATGGTGTTGAGGACGGTGAGGTCCTTGGGGTCCTCTTTGACGACCTTTTCGTACTCGGAGATGGCGTTGGGCAGCTTGCCCTGCTGGACAAACTTCTCCGCCGCCGCCATCACCTTCTGCTTGTTGAAACCGAAGCCAAGCGCCATAGAGTGAGAACTCCGGGCCCGACCCCCCAAACCTCGTCCCGCCCGGCTGCAAAGGCTGCTGCGGAAAGCGAATCGCGGCGGGTTGGCCTCTTCCCTTTCGCCGCGCGCACGCGCGAACCGGGGAGGAGGGCCTTCCTTGGGAGTTGCCCTCAAAGTAACACAAACAAAGGGGCTGGCCCAAGGGAAATGGCCCCCGGGGAAGCCAGGACGTCAGCCGGGGCGGCGGGCGCGCCGCCCCTTGGGAAGGGGCATGGTCTGATCCTCGAGAACCTACTGCACTTCCAGGGTGAGCGTGCCGGCGGACTGGTCGGGAGTGGCGCGGATGGTCAAGCGGCCGTCGGGCGGGAAGTCGGCCTTGATCTCGCGGGTCTGGTCGAAGCCCTCACCCTTGATCTGGACGCGCACGGTGTGGCGGCCGGAGGGCACGCGCACGGTCTGCGAGAAGTCGTGCTTGCGGCTGCTGAGCTTGCCGATGAGGGTGAGGTCGTCGTCTACCCAGACGGAGAAGTCGGCGGCGCGGAATTCGTGATAGCAGTGGAAGGAGAGGTTGGAGGGTGCGGCCTCGCCCGCGCCCGGGCTCAGGCCGCCGCCGCCGCTCGCCGCCGAACCGCCGCGGGTGAGCGCCCAGCCCGCCACGATCAGCACCAGCACCAGCACGCCGGCCCCGACCTGCACCGGGCGTCTCCGGGAGAGCGCCGACAACCTCTTTCCCAAGGAAGGGCGCGGAGGCACGGCTGCGACCGTGATCTCGGTGGAGCCGCGGACCAGCGTGGCCTGCTCGGCCGCAGGCGCCCGCAGGGTCTGTTCCGCCGCCGCGACCGGCTGGGCGCTGCCGACCACGGTGCGCTCGGTCGCGCCGGGCTGGGTGCCGGAGCCGGCCCAGCGGGGTGGGCGCCCCTGGCGCAGGTCGTCGAGGTCCTGGGCCAGGTCGCGGCCGCGCGGGTAGCGTTGCCCGGGGTCCTTGGCCAGCGCGCGCGCCAGCACCAGGTCGAACACCGGGCGCAACGCCGGGTTCCTCTGCGTCACCGGCGGCGGCTCCTTGTACACCACCTGGAAGGTCACGGCGGTGACGGTGTCGCCGGCAAAGGGCTTCTCGCCGGCCAGCAGGGAATAGAGGATCACACCCAGGGAGAAGAGGTCGGAGCGGCCGCTGACCGGTTGTCCTTGTAACTGCTCCGGCGACATGTGCGTGGGCGTCCCCAGCACCTGCCCGGGCAGGGTGAACTCGGAGAGGGTGAGCTTGGCGATGCCGAAATCGGTGATCTTGGCGCGGCCGTCCTCGGTGACCAGGATGTTCGCGGGCTTGATGTCGCGGTGGATGATGCCCTGGGAGTGGGCGTAGTCGAGGGCTTCGGCGACCTGGCGCACGAAGTCGAGAGCCGCGTCCACGGTGAGGCCGCCGGCGCCGGCCACGCTCTCCAGCGTGCGCCCGGCGATGTACTCCATGACGATGAAGGGAGTGTGGGTGGTCTCGTCCTCGCCCACGTCGTAGATGGTGACGATGCCGGGGTGAGCGAGCTTGCCCGCGGCCTGGGCCTCGCGGAAGAAGCGCCGGCGGTACTCCTCCTGGTCGGCGGGGGTGGCGCCCAGCACACTGATGGTCTTGAGCGCGACGATGCGGTCGATGCGGGGATCTCGCGCCTGGTAGACCCGGCCCATGGCTCCGCGCCCGATCTCGGTCAGGATCTCGTAGCGGCCCAGGCGTTGGATTTCCACGGCGAAAGTCCGGCGCCTATTCCTTGGCCTGCTCGGTCAGGGTGTACATCAGGGTGGAGGTGCCGATGCGGAACTCGGAGAGATGGTGCAGCTCGTGGCTCTTCACCCGCTGGCCCTCCACGAAGGTGCCGTTGGTGGTGTTAAGGTCGGTAAGGGTGGCGCGGTTGCCCGCCACCTCCACCACGCAGTGCTGGCGCGAGATCTCGGGGTCGTCGATCACGATGTCGCAACTCTGCCGGCCCACCACCACGCGCGGCGCGGAGAGGCGGAAGAGGTGGCCTTTGAAGGGGCCGTCGATGACGGAGAGCGAGACCACCTTGCCGTCGGGCAGGTGCAGGTCGCTGCGCACCACGCTGATGCGGGTGCCGCCGTCTTCGGCGCTCATCGACCACGGCGCGGGCACGCCGCCGGCGGGTGGCTTGGGAAGGTCGCCGGGAGGAGGCGGCGGGCCGGGGGTCCCCGTCGCGGCGGCGGCCGGCAGCGCCACCACGAAGGACTGGTTGCACTTGGGGCAGCGCCCTTGCACCTTGCTCTTGCCGACGAAGCGCTTTTCGTCGAAGGTGGCCTTGGCGCCGCACTTGGGGCATTCGACCGTCATGACCGCAGGTTACCCTCGGGACAAACCGCTCATTATCCTAGGTTTGCAGAATGCTACCACAGTCCGCCCGCCCAGTTCCGGCGCGCCAGGCGGCTGCGGGGTGACCAGGGAGGTCCGCGAAACCCAGGTGCAAGCCGCTGCGCCCGGGCCGTTCTCCCGGTATGGAAAAGACAAAGAAGATGAGTGAACCCGCACTCGCCGAGCGCGAGCACCTGGCCCACTTGGTGGCCCTGGGCGAGAAGGCCTACGACCAGATGTACGAAGTCCACGACCAGCACTCCGCCGACGCCTGCTATCGCGACGCCAAGGACGCCTACTGCGACGCCATCGGGCTGGCC
This sequence comes from Terriglobales bacterium, assembly GCA_035624475.1. NCBI lineage: Bacteria > Pseudomonadati > Acidobacteriota > Terriglobia > Terriglobales > Terriglobales bacterium. The sequence goes on along the minus strand of DASPRL010000175.1, from coordinate 294 downwards.
CACCGGCTGGGCCTGCGCGACGAGGCCGCCCGGCTGGAGAAGCGTCTCGCGCACATCAAGGCCGTCTATCGCAACCAGTTCTGGCAAGGGTAGGCCCCCCGGGGAGAAGCCCTTCTTTCGTCCTAACCGCCGGCCCGAAATCGGGTCTAATGGGCGGATGGAAATGGACGATGCAGCGGCTGTGGCAGAGGCGCAGGCCGGCAATCGAGACGCCTTCCGCCTGCTGGTGGAGCGCCACAGCCGAGGCATCTTCCGGCTGGGATTTCGCATGACGGGCAACGAGGCGGACGCGGA
>DASPRL010000174.1 GCA_035624475.1 Terriglobales bacterium | reverse complement strand
GCGATACGCGCCGCGGCTGGGAGCGGCGCTCACGCCGCTGGTGGCGCTGCTGTGCGCGGGCGCGGTGTACGACGGGTATCACTACCTCTCCGACGTGGTCGCCGGGGTTGCGGTAGGAGGGCTTGCCGCTGCTTTGATGCTCTGTCGTCCTTACGGGACTCGGGCGCGATCAGGACGGCTCACCCCGGGCTTACGCCCGGGGCTGGATTCTGGCGCCCGCTGCGCGGGCTGGCACAGCCGGGTCGGCTGTGCCACACGGGCGGTGCTGCGGCGCCTGCTTCCCCTCGGCGAGCCGCCGGCCTGACGTACACTGGTCTGGATGCAGACCATCTACGGCATCCATGCGGTGCTGGAAGCGCTGAAAGCCCGCGGGCGTGCCTTCCAGTACGTGGCGGTGGCGCGCAACCGCTCGGACGAGAAGCTGGCGCGCATCATCGCCGACTGCCGTGCTTCCGGCATCCCGGTGCGCTTCCTCGAGCGCTACGACCTCGAGCGGCTGGCGCAGACCGACAATCACCAGGGGGTGGTGGCGGTCACCGCCGCCAAGAAGTACGCCGACCTGGACGACGTGCTGGCGGCCCGCCGCGGCGAGCACGCCTTCGTGCTGGCGCTCGACGGCGTGGAGGACCCGCACAACCTGGGCGCCATCCTGCGCACCGCCGACGCCGCCGGCTGCGACGGCGTCATCCTGCCAGAGCGGCGGGCTGCGGGCGTGACCGGGGCGGTGGCCAAGGTCTCGGCCGGCGCCTCCGAGCATCTCACCATCGCCCGCGTCACCAACATCGGGCGCGCCATCGAGGAGATGAAGGCGAAGAACATCTGGGTGGTGGGGCTGGACGAGCGCGGCACAAAGTCCTACGAGCAGGTGGACTACAGGATGGACTGCGCGCTGGTGCTGGGCGCCGAGGGCAAAGGCCTGCACGAGCACGTGCGCCGGCATTGCGACTTCCTGGTGTCGATCCCCATGCTGGGGCAGGTGGCGTCGCTGAATGTCTCGGTGGCGGCGGGGATCGTGATGTACGAGATGGTGCGGCAGCGGCGGGCGGGCGGCGCGCCGGCGCAGGGGAAGAGATGAAGAAGTTCCTCTGCGTCCTCTGTGTCCTCTGTGGTCCGCTCGCCGCGCACGCCCTCGACCGCCAGGCCTTCACCATCACCCAGTACTCGCTCGACGCGCACCTCGACCCCGCCACGGGCGGCTTCGCCGTCGAGGGCAGCTTGCAGCTCCGCAATGATTCACCCGCGCCGCAGCGCAATGTGGTGCTGCAGATCTCGTCCACGCTGGAGTGGAAGACGATCACCGCCGGCGGGAAGGACGTGCAATGGCTCTCGCAGCCCTACATCTCCGACATCGACCACACCGGCGCGCTCGCGGAGGCCATCGTGACGCTGCCGGCGGCGATCCTGCCCGGCGGTACGGTGGCGCTGGGCGTGACCTACGCGGGCACCATTCCCGCCGACACGACCCGCCTGGAGCGCATCGGCGTGCCTCAAGAGGTGGCGGCGCGCAGCGACTGGGACCGCATCAGCGCGAGCTTCACCGCCGTGCGCGGGCTGGGCTACGTGGTGTGGTACCCGGTGGCCATGGACTCGGCCAACCTCTCGAACGGCAGCGAGGTCTTCGATGCCATCGCGGCGTGGAAGCAGCGGCACGCGGCCTCCACCGTGGGTGTGATCTTCTGGTCGGAAGAAGCGGGGACGCTGGAGGCTAACAGCTATCCCGCCGTGGTCACCGCGGTAAACACCGGCGGCTCCGCGAAGGAGAAGCTCTTGGCGAGCTACCAGTGGCAGGGCCTGGGCCGGGTTGTGCCCAGCTTTACCTTCGGCGACTACCACCAGCGCGCCGATGCCGGCATCAGGATCGATTATCTGGCAGGAAGGGAAGAGGCCGCCGCCGACTATGCCCGCGTGGCGGGGGAGGGAGCGGGCATTCCCCTCCAGTGGTTCGGCCGCCCCAAGCAATCGCCCGTCCTGGTGGACCTGGCGGAAAGCACCGCCGAGCCCTACGAGAGCGGCGTTTGGCTGTTCACCCCGCTGAAGCCTACCGACAGCCTGTCGCTGGAGCTGACCTTCGCGCACCAGTGGACACATGCGGCGCTGGAGTCGCCGCGCCTGTGGATCTACGAGGGCGCGGCCAGCTTCGCGCAGGCGCTGGAGCGCGAGCAGCAAGGCGGGCGCCAGCCCGCGCTCGACTACATGGCCGCGCATCTGCCGGCGCTGCAGGCGGCGGAGGCGGCGACAGCTTCGCCGTCCGCGGCGGGCGCGCCCGCCGGGCAGTCCCTGGTCACCACTACCGACGCCGCCCTCTATCGCACCAAGGCCATGTACGTCTTCTGGATGCTGCGCGAATTGGTGGGCGACCAGGCGCTCCAGCGCGCCTTCCAGTCCTACCGCGCCGCCGACGACAAGGAGCCCTCGTACTTCCAGCGGCTGCTGGAGGCACAGTCGCACAAGGACTTGGAGTGGTTCTTCGACGACTGGGTGTACCGCGACCGCGGGCTGGCGGACCTGAAAATCGCCGCCGTCTATCCCCGGCCCACGCTGCGCGGCTCCTACACGGTGACGGTCACGGTGGAGAACCTGGGTAGCGCCGCTGCCGAGGCGCCGGTAGTCGTGAAGGGCGAGGGCGGCGAGGTGGTCGAGCGCGTGCAGGTGGCCGGGCACGCCAAGGCCGTGCTGCACATCAACGTTCCCGACAAGCCATTAGAGGCGCGGGTCAACGACGGCAGCGTGCCAGAATCCGACAGCAGCAACAACTCGATGACCATCACGATTCCCAAGCCGGAATGACCACCGTCGCTGGTAGCTAGTAACCAAGGGTGATCTTGGCCGAGGGCCGACGACCGACGGCCGACGACTCGCAACCACCAACGACGAACGACCAACGACTGCTTTACAATGTCGCCTGCGCGGAGGGCACGTTGGCCTACATCCAGTTCTTAGGCGCGGCCGGCACCGTGACCGGCTCCAAGCACCTCATCAACCTCCCCGGCGACGCCGG
>DASPRL010000173.1 GCA_035624475.1 Terriglobales bacterium | reverse complement strand
CTGCGAGCCCGTCCCCTCGGGACGCGCGGCGGCGCGCTCGGCCGCCTGCCGCTCCCGCGTCCGCCGCCAGACGTCATAGAGCATGCCGCCTTGCGGGCTGGGCACCACCCGGGTGACGTCGCGCACGAACTGCTTCAGGCTGGGCACCGCCGAGGCCCCAAAATTCGGCCCCGAGACCGCCACATCCACGTTGAAGTAGGCGGCGGCGCCAGAGAGCATCTTGAAGTTGTCTTCCGTCCACTCAGTGGAGCCGATCAGGCCCTGTTCTTCGCCGTCCCAACTGCCGAAGATGATGGTGCGCTTGGGCCGCCAGCCGGCTTTCAGCAGTTCGCCCAGCCCGCGCACTGCCTCCAGCATGGCGGCGGTGCCGCTGTTGGGGTCCACCGCGCCATAGACCCAGGCGTCGCGGTGGTTGCCCGCCACCACCAGCTGGTTCCCTTGCTCGGGATCGCTGCCGGGGATCCTGCCGATCACGTCCCACAAGGTGCGGTACTCATAGTCCTGCTTCAGGTGCAGGCGCACCTTCACCGGCCCCGGACCCAGGTGGTAAGTGAAGGGCAGCGCTCCCTGCCACTCGCGCGGCGACTCGGGCCCGCCCAATTGCTCCAGGATGGGCTGCGCGTCGCCCCAGGAGAGGGGGGTGGTGGGGATCTTGGGCAGGGCGGGTGCCTGTGCCGGAGGCACGCGCTGGCTCTCGGGCAGCGACGGCACCGAGGCCACTCCCGGGGTGGTGGGATCGCCGGCATACTCGAAGGTGTAGCCGACGGAGCCGCGCTGCACCCCGCTCTGCGGCCGCCACGGCCCTGCGGGATAGGGATCGCCCTTGAAGAAGCCGTCGTCGATGGGGTCGGAGTAGATGATCACGCCCGCCGCCCCGTGCTGCTCGGCCACGAACGATTTCACTCCGCGGAAGTTCTGCCCGTAGCGCACCACCACGATCTTGCCGCGCACGTCGATGTGCTGCAGCGCCAGCTTCTCGAAATCCTCGGGACGGCCGTAGTTGGCGTAGACCACCTCGCCCTCCACGTCGCCCGAGGGTGAGTAGCCGTTGAAGGGCAGGACCACGCGGGGATCGTTCTCGTAGGGATCGCCGGCCACGCTCTCCGGGTGCGGGCCGACCACGCGCGCGGGGCCGGGGCCGGTGATGCTCACGCTGATCTCCGCCGGCGTGTTCATCCACACCTTGTACTCGACGATCTCGGTCTCCAGCCCGGCCTCGCGAAATTTCTTGGCCACGAACTCCGCCGTCTTCTTGTCCTCGGGCGAGCCGGCGATGTGGGGCGCAGAGGTCAGGGTGCGCAGGTCGTCCTCGGCGCGCTTGGGGTCGGGCGCCAGCAGGAACTTCTGCTCCCACTTCTGCTGCTCCTGGGGATCGCGGAAGAAGGCATAGCCGGCGGGCGCGGCGGCCGGCTCCTGCGCCGCCAGCGGGCCCAGCAGGATGGAGGCCAGAAAGAGTGCGCTCAAGCGCTTCATGCGTGCTCCTCGAAGAAAGGATGGCTTCTCCGGGGCCGTGCCGGCCCCGGAGAAAACTTTGTAGCTTACACTATGCGGGCAGGGTGCAGGGATGAATCGCAGGCAATGGCTGAAGACAGCCGGGGCGGCCGCGGCAATGTCGGTGGGTGCGCCCTTCCTCAACCGCGGGCGCTTCCGCCTCTTTGCTTTTTCGACGCGGGAATACTCGGCCCGCTGCCGGGAGCTGGTCGCGCGCTCCCTGGTCATCGACATGCTCAGCCAGTTCAAGCTGGGCGCCTATCCCGACGTGCTGGGCGGCCCCGACCATTCCACCGTCACCTGGTTCTCGCGGCCCGAGACTTTCACCGCGGAAGACTTCGCGCGCTACCGGGAGTCCGGCATCAGCGTCTTCCACATCGGCTGGGGGACGCGCCGCGGCGATCCCTTCGACGACGCGCAGAAGGTCTTCCACGCCTGGAACCGCTTCATCCTGGCGCACGCCGGCGAGTTCCTGCGCATCACCGACCCCGGCCTCCTGGCCGAGGTCAAGCGCGCGGGCAAGGTCGGCATCCTGCTGGGGCTGCAGGGCGCCGACCACTTCCGCACGGTCGAGGACATCCCCCTCTTCTTCGATCTGGGCCAGCGCGTCTCGCAGCTCACCTACAACCTGCCCAACCGCCTGGGCTGCGGCTACGAGTCCCGCCCCGACACCGGCCTCACCGCCTTCGGCGCCGAGGTGGTGGCGCGCATGAACCAGGAGGGCATGGCGATCGATCTCTCCCACTGCGGCGACCGCACCACCCTGGACGCGCTGGCGGCCTCGCGCCGCCCCGTGCTCTTCACCCACGCCGACTGCCGCGCCCTCAATCCCCATCCCCGCAACAAGAGCGACGAGGAGATCCGCAAGCTGGCCGCGGGCGGCGGCGTCATCGGCATCACCGGGGTGCGCATGTTCGTGAAGGCGGCGGAGCCGGTCACGCTCGACGACGTGCTCGACCACGTGGACCACGTGGCCCGGCTGGTCGGGGTGGAATACGTCGGCATGGGCAGCGACATCGATCTGGACGGCTACGACGCGCTGCCCCCAGCGCTGCGCGCCAAGATGCTCACCGGCTACAAGTCGAGCCCCGCCTTCCATGGCCGCGGCGACATCGACGGCCTCAACCATCCCCAGCGCGTCTTCGATCTCACGGAAGGCTTGCTGCGCCGCGGCTACTCCGACAGCGACATCGCCGGCATCCTGGGCGCGAACTTCCAGCGCGCCCTGGACCAGATCTGGCGTTAAGAGGAAAGTGCGACCTGCTCACGACGCGCTGCGCGTGGTCGAGATCTCTTCCGCAGGGTCTCCGCCCGCCAGGCCCTGGGCCACGATCATCTGCCGCGCCTCTACCCGGAGGGCGGGCCAGCGTGCCCAGAACGTCGCCGCTCCCGCGATGCACCCCAAGCCGCCCAGGGCTAGGGTGAGGGGCGCGCCCAGGCGCTCGGCCAGCGCCCCCGCGAATAGCGCCCCCAGCGGCGCCATGCCCAGAAACATCATGGTGTAGACCGCCATCACGCGGCCGCGCAACTGGTCGGGCACCATGGCCTGGATGAGCGTGTTCGACGAGGCCATCTGCACCATCAGGGCGCAACCCACCGGCACCAGCAGCAGCAGCGAGGCCCAGAACCAGCGCGAATAGGAGAACAGGATCAGGCCGGCGCCGAAGCTCAGCGAGGAGACCGCCACCCAGGTCCCCAGCCCGCGCAGCTGCGTGCGCGCCGCCAGGGTGAGGGCGCCGATGAGAGCGCCCACTCCGGCCGCTCCCATCAACAGTCCCAGGGCGCGCGCTCCCCCGTGCAGGACCTGGTCGGCGAAGATGGGCATGAGCACGGCGTAGGGCATCCCGACCAGACTGACCAGCCCCAGCAGCAGCAGCAGCGCACGGATGGGCAGGGTGCGGCGCACG
>DASPRL010000172.1 GCA_035624475.1 Terriglobales bacterium | reverse complement strand
ATCCTCTACGAGATGGTGACCGGGGAAAAGCCTTTCACCGGGCAGAACGTCACCACCATCATCTACAAGATCGTCAACGAGGACCCCATCCCGCCGCGCGAGTTGGACGTCACCATCCATCCCGGGCTGAGCGCGGTGGTGACCAAGGCGCTGGCCAAGTCGCCGGACCAGCGCTACCAGAAGGGCGGCGACCTGGTGCGCGACCTGCAGAACTACAAGGCGATGGGGACACCGCCGGAGCCGACCAGCGTGCTGGCGGCGGTGCCCGACCACCCGGAGCAGAAGGCCGCGGCTGCGCCCGCGGGCGTGGGCAAGCCCGCCGCCGGGGCCGCTGCGCCCGCTCCCACCACCAGACCCGCGGGCGCGAAGCCGGCTGCCGCTGCCCCGGGCAAACCACGGAATCTGCTTCTTCCCTTGAGCGCGGCCGCGCTGCTGCTGGTGCTGGCGATCGGGGGCCTAGCCTGGTACCGCAACCGGATCGCGGCCGCACCGCAGCAGAGCACGGCGGCCATGACGCCGGCGACGTCACCGTCCACTCCGCCGCCCGCTCCCGTGCAGGCGACTCCGGCGCCCGCCCAGAGTTCCGCTGCCGACACCTCGCCCGCCGATGCGGCGGACGCCCAGCCTGGATCCGCGAAACCGGTTCATCATTCGCGAGCGGCGGCGGTGATACCCACCGCCTCCCCGCCGGCGGCCGCGGCCACCGGCGGCCTGGAACTGACTTCCTCGCCTGCCGGCGCCAGCGTCCAGATCGACGGCCGCTCTTCCTCCACGTGGATCACGCCTTACACCGCCACCGGGCTGGCCGCCGGCGCCCACAGCATCAGCTTCGCCAAGCCGGGATACGCGCCGGTAACGCGCTCGGTGCAGGTAGTGGCCGGCCAGAGCACGCCCCTCGAGGTGCATCTGGCGGCCGTGACCAACGCCCTGGGCGTGACCAGCAACCCCGCCGGCGCCGCCGTCTGGGTGGACGGCAAGGACACCGGCAAGGTGACCCCCACCCAGGTGGCGGTCACCCCGGGTGAGCACAAGCTCGTGGTGCGCAAGGCCGGCTTCAAGGACGCCACCACCACCGTGGCCCGCCTCAGCCCCGGCGACAGCTACCACTTCGCTCCCACCCTGGAGCCGGAGGAGAAGAAGTCCGACTCCGGCGGCGCCAGCGGCTTCCTGCACCGGGTCTTCGGGGGCATCCCCGAGGGCAAAGGCGCGCTCGACGTCAAGAGCAATCCCAAGGGCGCGCAGATCGAGATCGCTGGGCTGACCGACACCCACGCCACTCCCCACAAGTACTTCCTCGACCCCGGCCGCTACCAGGTCACCCTCAAGCTGGATGGCTACCGCACAGTCAAGAAGTCGGTGACCGTCGAGAAGGGCAAGAGCCTGGAGATCAGCGAGACTTTGAAGAAGCAATAGGCGATGCCGCGCATCACCATCACATCTCCGGAGGGGAAGGGCGGCATCCTCGTCCTGACCAAGCCGGTGACCACCATCGGGCGCGGCAACGCCAATGACCTGGTGCTGAACGACACCAGCGTGTCGCGCTTCCATGCCGTGCTCAAGCTGGGCGACGACGGGAACGTGGTCATCGCCGACCGCGGCAGCACCAACGGCGTGCTGGTCAACGAAGAGCGCATCACCGCCGAGACCCCGCTGGCCGACGGCGCCGTAGCCCGCATCGGCATCTACCGCCTCAAGTTCGAGCGCGAGGACGACGGCGCGCTGGTGGTGCACAAGGCCGAGATGCCCTCGGCTCTGAACCAGATCATCCACGGCGGACCTCTGGAGCCGCTGCCCAGCGCCCCTGAGACCCCCACCGGCACCGCCGCCGAGCTGGTGCAGCAGGTGCGCCGGCTGGAGCGGGAGAACTACCTGCTCACCGTGCTCTATGACGCCGGCAAGGCGCTGACCGGCAAGCTCTCCGCCGACGACGTGGCCGAGCAGGTGATGCAACTGGCCTTCCGCATCGAAGGGGTGGAGCGCGGCTTCATGATGCTATTCGACGAGCAGGGGCGGGTGACGCGCCAGTCCGACGTGCGCTACCGCCGCCAGCCCCCCACCCACCAGCCCCAGATCATCCTCAGCCGCTCCATCCTGGAGCGCCTGCAGGCCGATCCCGCTCCCATCCTCATCGCCGACGCCAGCCAGGACGAGCGCTTCGCCGCCAGCGAGAGCCTGAAGATCTCCGGGTTGCGCTCGGCCATGTGCGCGCCCCTGATGAGCGCCGCCGGCAAGCTGTTGGGCGTCCTCTACGTCGACAACCTGGAGCGCGCCGCCGCCTTCACCCAGGAAGAACTCAACGTGTTCGCCCTGGTGGCGGCCCAGGCCGCCGCCGCCCTGGACAACGCCCGCGCCCACCAGCAGCTCGCCGAGCAGGCGGTGCACCGCTCCGCCCTGGAGCGCTTCCTCTCGCCCGAGGTAGTGGAGATGGTGGCCGCCAATCCCCAGGACGTGCGCCTGGGCGGCGTCAACCAGAAGGCCAGCATCCTGTTCGCCGACATCCGGGGCTTCACCGCTCTCTCGGAGCGCCTGGCTCCCGAGCTGGTGGTCGAGATCCTGAACGAGTACTTCACGCGGGTCACGGATGTGGTCTTCGACCACGGCGGCACCCTGGACAAGTACCTGGGCGACGGGGTGATGGCCGTCTTCGGCGCTCCTTTTTCCAAGGGCAACGACGCCGCCAACGCCGCCCGCGCCGCCATGGCCATCCAGGCCCTGGTTCTGGAACTCAACCGCGACTCGCGGGCGCGCCAGTGGCCGGAGCTGCGGGTGGGCGTGGGCATCAACACCGGGGCGGTGGTGGCCGGCAACATCGGCTCGCCCCGCCGCCTCGACTACACCGTGGTGGGTGACACCGTCAACGTGGCCGCGCGCCTCATGGCGCATGCGGTGGGCGGGCAGATCCTCATCTCCCAGGCCACCGCCCAGGACCTGGATTCCGCATTCAATCTGGCTCCCCTGACCCCCATCCTGGTGAAGGGCAAGTCGGAGCCGGTCCCGGTCTTCGCCGTGCGCTGGATGGAATCGGCGGGCGCGGTCAGCTAGCTGCCAGCAGACACACCCCTGCGGACAGCTTCTAGCTCTTAGCTCATGGCCTGTGGCGGTTGGCAGGTGTCCCAGTGCGGCCAGCGTGCGCTATCCACTATCCACGATTCACTATCCACTGCTGCTTACGCCCGCTTTTGCTTGCTCGCCGCCGGCTTCTCTTCCCAGGGACGCTTGGGGCGCTCGGGGGCGGGCTTGTCGCGGTCTTCCAGCCGGTCGTAGAGGCAATCGTCGTTCACCGTGCCCAAGGACTCGTTGTAGAGGCTGGTCGCTCCCAGGGCTTCCTTCAACTCCTCGGTGAACTGGTGGATGGCCGTGAGGTGGTCGGCGGTGGCGGGCAGTTCGGCCTTGGAGGTGCGCAGGAACTTGGCGTAGCCGCGGTCCACCAGCTTGGCGATCTCGCCCGCGACCAGGTAGCCGGGCCGGGCGAAGAGCCTGGCCTCGCCGTCGCCCACCTTCTCGATGGCGGCGGACACGTTGAACTTCTTCAGAAACACCCGGCTCTTGGTCCCCGGGGCTT
>DASPRL010000171.1 GCA_035624475.1 Terriglobales bacterium | reverse complement strand
GCAGCAGGGTGCGGGCGTCGCGCACCGCTTTCTCGACCGCGGACTTGGCCACCGCGGCGCGCTTGCTCTCGAACTCGGTGAAGGCCTGCTTGACCTCGGGAGTCTCACCGTAGGTCTTCTTGCAGGCCTCGAGGATGGTGGAGGCGGCGGCGAAGTCGCTCTTGCCCACGGCCTCGCGGGCCTTGTCGAGGGCGCCACGCACGCCCCGCACCTGGTCCTGCTCGGCGCGCGCCTTCTCCAGCATGTCGCAGAAATCCTGGGAGCGGGCGTAGGCCTTGGCCTGGGACTCGAGCAAGGTGACGGCCTCGTCGATCTTGCGGGCGTCGAGCAGGCGCTGGGCCTTGGCGATGGCGCCCTCCACCTTGCGGTTGAACTCCTCGACGTGGCGGCGGGCGTCGGTGAGCACCACGCGCAGCTCCTCGTCGGGGCTCTCCTTCATGGTGGCCTCGAGCAGGGCCACGGCGCGCTCGTACTCCTCCTCCGCCATGAGTTTCTGGGCTTCCTCGGCGGCCTGGTCGATCTTCTTGCGGCGGGCGTGGGCGTTGGCCTCGTCGCGGGCGAACTGCAGCAGGTCGTTGATCTCGGCCGCACCTTCGATCTCCGCCTGCCCCTGCTCCAGCACCTTGACGGCGGCGGCGTAGTCCTTCTTGCGCAGCGCCTCCTTGGCCTTCTGGATGAAGCCGGTCTTGAGGGCCTCGACGCGCTCGCGCTCGGCGCTGTCGCGCACGATGGCCAGCAGGCCCTGCAGGCGGGAGTCGCCCGGGACCTTCTGCGAGGCTTTCTCCAGGACGGCGAGCGCCTCGGCGGCCTTGCCGCCATCGAGCAGCTTGCGGGCGGCGGCCATCTGCTCTTCCACGAACTTCTTCTTCTCGCCGGCCTCGCGCTGCTTGTCGGCCATGGCCTTGAGCTTGAGCAGGCCGGGGTCGTTGGAGAAGCGCACCAGGGCCTCGTCGGCCTTGGCGCAGGCCTCCTGATAGGAGTCGCGGGCGAGGGCGTCCTCGATCTCGTTGGTGAAGCGCTCCAGGTCGCGGCGGCGCTGCTCCTGCTCGCGGCCCGAGGAGGCCAGGTTGAGCAGGGCGTGGACCTCGGGGCTGGCGGCGTCGATCTCCTCCGCCTTCTTCAGGACCTCGAAGGCGGCGGTGAACTTGCGCTGGGAGATGTCCTTGCGGGCCTCGTCCAGGAAGCCCTGCACCTGCGCCTGCTTCTTGTGCTCGCTGAGCTCCTTGCTGATGGAGGTGTGCAGGGCCTTGGCCTGGGTGTTCTCGGAATCGACGGCCAGGGCGTCCTCCGAGGCCTTGAGCGCAACCTCCAGGTCCCCGGCCTGCTGCGCCTGCTCGGCGCGGCGCAAGGCCGACTGCAGCTTGTCGATGCGGGTCTTGGCTTCCTGGGCCAGGTCGCGCAGGTTCAGCAACTCGGTGTTGGTCTTGTCCAGGGAAAGCGCCTGGTCCACGTAGGCCAGGGCGTCCTCGTACTGCTTGTGGGCCAGGGCGTCCTCGGCGTGGGAGCGAAGCTGGCGCACCTGCTCGCCGCGCTGCTGCTTCTGCAGGCGGTGCTGGACCTCGAGCATGAGGTCCTTGGCGACGGTGTGCTGGGTGTCGACGCGCAGCACCTGCTGCAGCAGTTCCTTGGCCTTGGGCAGCTCGGACCGGTCGATGAAGCCCTTGGCGCGGTCCACGTACTCGCTGACCATCTGCTTCTTGAGCTGCTCCTGCACGCGCGAGAGGTCGAAGGCGAAGTCCTCGGCGGTGGCATAACGCTCCTCGCGGTCTTTGCAGAGCGCGTGGTGCATCACCTCTTCCAGCTCGGGCGGGAAGACGGGGAGGAAGTTCTTCAGCGGCGGCGGCGGCTCGTGGATGATCTTGAGCAGGGTGGAGGCCGTGTCCTTGCCTTCGAAGGGCAGGGCGCCGGTGAGCAATTCGTAGAGCATGACCCCGGTGGAGAAGATGTCGCTGCGGCCGTCCACCACCTGGGCGTTGATCTGCTCCGGCGACATGTAGGTGATGGTGCCCACCACCTGGCCGGTGCGGGTCATGGACTTGTCGCCCATGCGGGCGATGCCGAAGTCCAGGATCTTGATGCTGCCGTCCCTGAGGATGATGATGTTGGCGGGCTTGATGTCGCGATGGACGATGCCGCGCTGGTGGGCGTAGTTCAACCCGTTGCAGCACTGGATGATCCAGTTCAGCTTCTCGACCAGCGAGACCTCGCGCTTGTTGGCGATCAGCTTGTCCATAGGATCGCCTTCCAGGTACTCCATCACGATGTAGGGATTGCCGTCCTGGTCGCCGAGGTCGTAGATGATGACGATGTTGGGATGCTGCAGCATCCCGGTGGCCTGGGCCTCGCGGTAGAAGCGCTTGAGCAGGTCGGGATTGTCGGCGAAGCCCCCGGTCATCATCTTGATGGCGACCAGGCGGCCGATGCGGCTGTCGGTGGCCTTGTAGACCACCCCCATGCCGCCCTTGCCCAGGATCTCGACGACGTCGTACTTCCCGATCTTGCTGATGGTGTTCTGGCCCATGCTTATTGCGCCACCTTCAGGAGTTGCCCGCCCACCAACACCATGGAGCCCACCGGCACCGGGGCCTTGCCGCGCACCCGCACGAAGGTGCCGTTGCGGCTGCCCAAGTCCTCCAGAAAGAAATTCTCGCCGCGCTGGTACACCTTGGCGTGGGAGCGGCTCATGAAGCCGTCCTCAGGGAAGATGTAAGTGCCCTTGTTGCGCCCCCAGGTGATCTCCTGCTCGCCCAGCGGAAACCTGGCTCCATCTTCTACACCCGCGGGGGTGAGCGAGGCAAACTGGGCCACCGGCTCACGCAGGGCGGCGTTCAAGTCCATGATGGTGGTGCCGGTGGCGGCGGCAGTGGCCAGCGCCTCCGACTTCTCCTGGAAGCGGAAGATCTGCCGCCCCATCATGATGACGTCGCCGTCCACCAGGGTGTAGGTGCCGACCAGGCGCACGTACACGCCCTTGCCCGGGCTGATGTCCTCGACCATGAGCTGCCCGCGGTCGAGGAAGAAGGAGGCGTGCTGGGGAGCCAGGGCGGGGTCGGAGGGGAACTTGAGGTCGGCGTCGGAGGAACCGACCGTCAACTTGCCGTCCTTCAGGGCGTACTCCTGGCCCACCGAGCCGTCGCGCTTGATGTGCTGCAGCTTGAACTTGGGCAGGACGATGGAAGCCTTGGGCCCGCCCAGCACCACCGTGTGCGCGGCCTGGGGGCGGCGCGCGGCCTCCCCGCCGTTCCATTGCACCTCGAAGAGGTCGCGGACCTCCTCCTTGCCCTTGAGCTGGAACTTTCCCAGGTGCTGAATCTTGAAGAGCTTGAGGGGCGCGATCTGCTGGTGCAGGGTGTCGGAGATGACGATCTGCTCGGGCGCGGCCACGCTCTCCACCCGCGAGGCCACGTTGACCACGTCGCCGAAGACGTCGTTGGACTTGACGATGCCGGGACCGTAGTTCATGCCGATGCGGATGAAGACGTGGTCCTGCTCGGGCTTGGGCTCATTGAAGGTGATGAGGGCCTTCTGCATCTCCATGGCCGCCTCCACCGATCCCTTGCAGTCCTCGAAGGTGGCCATGATGGCGTCGCCGATGGTCTTGACCACGCGCCCGCCGTGCTTCTCCACAATCTGGCGCAGCGTGTCGTTGCACTGGTGCACCATCATGAGCCCGGCCACGTCGCCGTACTTTTCGAAATAGGCGGTGGAGCCCTTGATGTCGGTGAACATCACGGTGATGGTCTTGCGAAATTTCTCCAGCTCGGCCAGCAGCTCGCGCTGCCCGCGCGACGACTGGATGATCTGGGTCACGCTCTCGTGCGGCTGCATGGTTCGCTACCCACACCCCTTGGAGCAGGCGTTTCCCCGCGCCCGGAATCCCCAAGACTGCCCGGTTGTAAACCCCCGGCGGGAAAGGCTGTTAGGCGCCGATTCTCCCAGTAAAGTACCACGGAAAAGTGGCGCGAACCAAGGGCCAATCCCCGGCCGCCGGAATGACCTTGGTAACCGCGGCCGGAGGTGCCTCCTTAGTGCAGGCGACGGGACGCGCGGGCTGGATTAGAATGACCGGTTTGCCGGGGGGCAGCCCTCCCTGCAAGCAAGGAGCCCACATGAGATCCATCGTCCTCTCCCTTTCCCTGGCCCTGGCCGTATTGCCCGGAGCGGCGGCGCAGCAGCAAAAGAAGAGCGAGCCCGCGCCTGCGGCCAAGGCGGCGGAGAAAACTCCTGCCCAAGAAGAGAGCGCGCGCCCGGCGCCGCCACCCAAGGAACCGCCGGCAGAGAAGCCCGAGGCCGGCGGCGGCGGGCCCAGGTCGAAGGAACTGAAGTGGGACATGACCGAGCAGGCGCCGGCGGTGACCCACCACACCCTCAAGGTCCACGGCAAGACCCTGAACTACACCGCCACTGCGGGGCGCCTGCCCATCAAGGACCCCACCGGCAAGATCGAGGCGGAGATGTTCTACGTGGCCTACACGCTGGACGGGGCCGAAGCCAGCCGGCGCCCGCTCACCTTCGCCTTCAACGGCGGGCCGGGCTCGGCTTCGATCTGGCTGCACATGGGCGCGCTGGGCCCGCGCAAGGTGGTGCTGGAGCCGGAGGGCTGGATGCCGGCTTCGCCCTACCACCTGATGGACAACCCCGACACGCCGCTGGACCAGACCGACCTGGTGTTGGTGGACGCCATCGGCACCGGCTTCAGCCGTCCCGCCGACCTGGAGACGGGCAAGAAGTTCTGGGGGCTGCGCGGCGACGCCGAGGCCTTCGGCGAATTCATCCGCCTGTACATCACGCGCAATGAGCGCTGGTCGTCGCCGCTGTACCTGCTGGGCGAGAGCTACGGCACCACCCGCTCGGCGGCGGTGGCCGGCTACCTGATCGACCGCGGCATCGCCTTCAACGGCATCATCCTGCTCTCCACCGTGCTGGATTTCGAGACCCTGGCCACCACGCAGCGCAACGACGAGGCCTACATCCTGACGCTGCCCTCGTTCACCATGATCGCCGCCTACCACAAGAAGCTGGCGCCGGAGCTGATGCAGGACCTGGCGCGCACGCGGGCGGAGGTGGAGAAGTGGGCCGCCACCGACTATACGGCCGCGCTGGCCAAGGGCGACGCGCTCACACCCGAGGAGCGGCAGGCGGTGATCGCGCAACTGGCGCGCTTCACCGGGTTGAAGCCGGAGCTGATCGACCAAGCCAACCTGCGCATCGACGTCCGCACCTTCACCCACAACCTGCTGGGGGACGAGAAGCTGCGGGTGGGACGGCTGGACGGGCGCTACACCGGACCCGATCCCCAGGGCTTCCTGAGACGCAGTTCTACGATCCCACCGGGGCCGAGACCGGGCCGCCCTTCACCTCGGTCTTCAATGACTACGTGCGCCGCGAGCTGAAGTACGAGACCGACATGCCCTACTACACTTCGGCGGGACAGTTGGCCTCTTCCAGCCAGGAGCAGAGCTTCTTCCAGCGCTGGGAGTGGGGGCCGGGGATGGGCTTCCCCGACACCGCCTCGGCGCTGCGCGCGGCCATGGTGAAGGACCGCTACCTCAAGGTGCTGGTGATGGAGGGCTACTACGACCTGGCCACGCCCTTCTGGGCCGCCGACTACACCATGAACCACCTCGACCTGGGCCCGGAGTATCGCAAGAACCTCTCCTTCGCGCATTACGACTCCGGGCACATGGTGTACCTGCGCAGCGAGTCGCTGACGAAGTTCCACGAGGACGTGGACAACTTCATCGCCGGCACGATGCCAAAGTAGCAGTCAGGAGTCAGGAATCGGGAGTCAGCGAGGGCGCGGCGGAAGCCGCGCCCTGTCTTCTTTGTGACCTCTGTGAAGCCTTCGTGTCCTTTGTGGTGGAGGTTCTCTGCCGTCCCTGGCGGGACTCGGGTGGCGTTGCCCAAAGCTCCCCGGCACTTACGTGCCGGGCTGGGTTCTGGCGCCACCTGCGGCGGCTCAGGAAGATTGGCAGAACTCCAGCACGCGGCGCACGCCTTCGGCGAGGGTGCCGGCGGGGGTGATGAGGCTGACGACCAGGTAACCGTCGGCGGGGAAGTCGTAGAAGTGTCCGGGATGGACCAGCACGCCCCGCTGCTCGAGCAGGGCGATGGCCAGTTCCTCGTCGCTGCGGGTGGCGGGCACGCGCAGCACCGCGTACCAGCCTCCTTCCGCCTCCAGGCGGGCGCAGCTCTTCTGCCCGGCGAGCTGGCGGTCGAGTTCGGCAAGGTTCTGGGCGATGCGCGCCGCCAACTGCTCCTGCACTCCCTGGCGCTGCTCCAGGAGCGCGGGCAAGGCGAGCTGCAGGGGGGTGCTCAGGGAGAGAAAGGTGTCGGCGATGACTTCCAGGCGGGCCAGCGCCGGGGCCAGGGTCTCCTGCGGGCCCCCGGCGGCGAACCACGCCAGCTTCATCTGCGGCAGCCCTGCGATCTTGGAGAGCCCGCTCAGGGCGAAGGTCAGCAGGTCGCGCTGCCCCGCCAGGCTGTGGCGCGGACGCCGGTCGTGCGGATAGTCGAGAAAGACCTCGTCGGCGATGAGCGCGATCCCGTCCTTGGCACAGAGCCAGTCCAGGTTGGTCAGCTCCTCGCTGCTCAGGAACGAGCCGGTGGGATTGTTGGGATTCACCACCAGCACAGCGCGGGTGCGCGGGCTCAGCCCCTTCTCCATGGAATGGAAGTCGACCTGCCAGCCGTGGTCATAGAGCAGGAGGTAGGGGACCAGGCGCACGTCCTCGAGCCCGGCGAGGAACTCGAAGAGCGGGTAGCTGGGCGCGGGCACCAGCACCTCGTCCCCGGGATCGCAGAGCAGGCGGAAGAGCCAGCAGTAGGCCTCGCTGGTGGAGGTGGTGAGGAAGATGTGCTCGGGTTCGGGCACGGCGGCGCCGGGCGCGCGCCCGCGGTAGTAGGCGGCGACGGCCTCGCGCGCCGAGGCCAGGCCGCGGGGATCGGGGCGGTAGTCGAGCGCGGCGGGCTGGGCCAGCGCCGCCAGGATGGCGGCCTGGTCGTAGCGCAGTCCGCAGCGTGTGGGATTGGATTCGGCGAGGTCGAGCACTTCCGCGCCGGCGGCGCGGCGCTTCTCCAGCGCCACCGTGTAGGCGTTGGGCTCGAGCTTCCATCCCGTGCGGTCGGCGAACATGGGTCTCCGAATGTACAGG
>DASPRL010000170.1 GCA_035624475.1 Terriglobales bacterium | reverse complement strand
CCGAAGAGAAGGACGAACAGTCCGGCCACTTTGAGCGCGTTCACCTTCTCGCCGAAGACGATCATGGCGCCCACCGTGACCAGCAGGAAGGTGAGGCTGACCAGCAGCGGGTAGCTGCTGCTCAAGGGCTCGGAGGCCAGCACCCGGAACCAGATGAGCGCAGCCACGCCATAGAGCAGGAAGCCGATCACGAACAAAGGCTGCTGCGCCAAGGCGAGGAACTGCGTCTTCATGGCCGAGGCGGAGAGCTGGAAGTGGCCGATGTTGAGGACGCCGCGGCGCATCATGAGGTTGGCCACGGCGGTGCACACCGCGCTCAGGATCACCAGCCACAGGCCGACGGTGGTCATTTGCTGTGCTTGCCTCGTTTGCGGATGTCTCCTATCACGCGGGCGGGCACGCCCGCCACGATGGCGTGGTCGGGCACGTCCTGGGTCACCACCGCGCCCGCCCCGATGACGGCCTCACGGCCGATGGTGACGCCGCACAGGATGACGGCGCCCGAGCCGATCGACGCTCCCTGCTTCACCCGGACGGGGACCACCTGCCAGTCGGCCTCGCTCTGCAGCTTTCCGCCGGCGGTGGCGCGCGGGTAACGGTCGTTGACGAACATCACGCCGTGGCCGACGAAAACTTCGTCCTCCAGGGTGACCCCCTCGCAGAGGAACGAATGCGACGATATCTTACAACGGCGGCCCACCACCGCGTTCTTCTGGATCTCGACGAAGGCGCCGATGCGGGTGTCGTCGCCCACGGTGCAGCCGTAGAGATTCACCAGATCGCGGTGGTGGATCTGGACATTCTTCCCCAGCTTGACGTCGTCGGCGATGGGCATGCCCCGCCCCTGCGGTCTTCTCAGGATAAATGACGCGCGAGCGCGGCGCACAGTGTCGGCTGGGGTGCGCCTCCTCCGGCAAACAATCGGCCGCGACGGGGGCCGCGGCCGGGAGCTAAAGGCTAAGAGCTAACAGCTAAGAGCTGGAGCTCTAGTGAAAGTCGAACTGCTCCTGGTGGAGGGTGGGATCGGCCTTGACGATGACGGTGCGGCCGGTCAGGTCCTCCAGGTCGGTCAGCCAGCGGGCGTTGTTGGCCTTCAGCCCCTTCGCCACCTCGGGATGCACGCGCAGGATCACGTCGCCGCGATCCAACTGCTTGACCATCTTCTTCATCTCCACCCAGATCTCGTTGCAGACGGTGGTGACGCCCTTGACCATGCCGGTGCCGGTGCAATAGGCGCACTGGGTCGAGAGGGTGCGCTCCAGCGACTGCTTGACCCGCTTGCGGGTGATGGCCACCAGGCCGAAGTCGTTGAACTGGAGGACCTTGGAGGGCGCGCGGTCGGCGCGCAGCGCCTCTTCCAGGGCCTGCATCACCTTCTGGCGGTTGCGGCGCTCGTCCATGTCGATGAAGTCGATGATGATGATGCCGCCCAGGTCGCGCAGTCGGATCTGGCGCACGATCTCCTTGATGGCGTCCACGTTGGTCTTGACGATGGTGTCTTCCAGGCGCTGGGTCTTGCCCACGTACTTGCCGGTGTTGACGTCGATGGCCACCAGTGCCTCGGTCTGGTTGATGACGATGTAGCCGCCCGACTTCAGCCACACTTTGGACTTGAGCGCCTTGTTGATCTCCTCCTGGATGTTGAACTGCTCGAACAGCGGCGTCTCCTTGCTGTAGAGCTTGACGCGCTTGACCAGGGCGGGCTGGAAGCGGTTGAGGAAGCGCAGGGTGCGCTCGTACTCGGGCTCCGAGTCCACCCAGATGTGGGAGAAGTTGGCGCCCACCTGGTCGCGCAGGATGCGCTCCACCAGGTTGAGGTCGTGGTAGATGAGCGCGGGGGCCTTGCCGGCATCGGCGCGGGCGCGGATCTCGTTCCACAGGTTGATGAGGAAGCGGATGTCGGCGCGCAGCTCGTCCTCGCCGGCGCCCGCCGCCGCAGTGCGCACGATGAAGCCGCCGTGGCCGTTCTGGCGCTCGCTGAGCAGGATGCGCTTCAGGCGCTGGCGCTCCTCGTCGCTCGAGATCTTGCGCGACACCCCCACGTGGTTGACCGTGGGCATGTACACCAGGAAGCGTCCGGGCAGGGCGATGTGGCTGGTGATGCGGGCGCCCTTCTTGCCCATGGGCTCCTTGGCGATCTGCACCAGGATCTCCTGGCCTTCCTTGAGCAATTCGCTGATCAGGGGGAGGGAGCGAGGCGAGTTGCGGCGGCCTCCGCGCATGCGGCGGCCTCCGCGGCGGCCTCCCCGGCCGCCGTCGCGGCGGCGGCGCTCGCCGGGCAGGACCTCGGCGCGCTGCTGGTAGCCGGCAGTGGAAGCGGAAGCGCGCAACTGGGCGCGGCCTTCGCCCTCCTCGCCGGGTTCGCCTTGCGGCTCGCCGCCCTCGGCCAGCCGCTGAGCTTCCGCGATCTCCGCTTCGCGCTCATCGGCCTCTTCCTCTTCCTCGCCCTCTTCGGTGGCGAAGGCGTGCTCCGCCTCGGCGTCGCGCAGCACCTCGGTGAGCTGGCCGTTGCCCTCGTTGGGCTCGCGCGTCTCGGCGCTGTCGAGGATCTCCTCTTCCAGTTCCTCGAACTCGTCCTCCTCGGCCTCTTCGCCGTAGCCGGGAGCCTCGTCGGCTTCCTCCTCCTCGATCTCCTCTTCCTCCATCACCCCTGCGCCGGGTGCGAAGGCAGCCTGGGGACGGCCCTCGGCGGCGGGCCGGGCATGGGCCTCTTCGCGCGGCTCGGGCGCGTGCGCGGGCGGCGCGACCTCTTCCTCCTCTTCCATGGCGCCAGCCGCCATCGCAGCCGCGTTCGACCGCTCCTCTTCCTCGTGGGAGGCGGGAATCTCGGGCTCGGGCTCGGGCTCGGGTTCCGGCTCCGCCATCCCTGGCTCTTCGGGCGGGATCACGAAGGCGGAGTAGCGGGGCTCGAAGCCGCGGGGCATGGGGCGCGGCTCGGGCGCCAGGCGCTCTTCGCGCGCGGGCGCTTCGGCCGGCGGTTCCGCCGGCGGTTGCGGTGCCCGGTTGCGGTACTTGGAGAGCGACTCTCCCGGCAGGATGATGGGCTGGTAGTCGGGCGGACGCTGGAAGGCGTCGCGCCGGCCTTCAGGAGGACGTTGGGGCTGCTCGCGCTGGAAGTCGCGGCGCGGCGGCTCTTCTCCGCCGGGCTGGCGGGAGGACTTGGAGTCGGCAACGCCTCCGCGGCCGCGGCGCCCGCGGCGGCGGCGCCCGCGCCAGCGTCGCGACCCGCCCTCTTCGCTCTCGTCCTCGCGGCGCGGCTCCGGCCGGCCGTCGCGGGCAGGCTCGGGGCCGCGCGCCGGGGCTTGCTCCGGCCCGGGCTGTGCCTCAGCTTCCGCCGCAGCGACCGCCGGGGCGCCCTCGGCAAAGCGCGGCGCGTGCTCGGGCGCCTGCGACGCGGGCAGCTCCTCGAACTCTTCCTGGTCGTCGCCCTGCTCTTCCAAGAAGTCGGTGACGTACAGGAAGGCATCGCGCTCCAGGCCGATGTCCACGAAAGCGGACTGCATCCCGGGCAGCACCCGGGTCACGCGCCCTTTGTAGATGGAGCCGGCGAGCGTGTACTCGTTCTCACGCTCGAAGTAGATCTCAGTCAGTTGATCTTCCTCGACGATGGCCACCTTGGTTTCGTGGGGGGTCGAGGCGACGTACAGTTCCTTGTTCATGCTCACTCCGGTCCCGCGCCCTTGCGGGCCGCGGATCTACCGGCAGGAAGGCGAAGGAAGGCTGGCGGAAGGAGGCACACCCGGAGAGTCCCACGTGCGGCGCCGGGACCGGGCCCGGCCCGGTCGTCGCTCGGCAAGCGGCGGTGGAAATCCTGGGTTGACGTGCAAACTCAAATCTCTTTGCCTGTCAGGCGCCTTGCTGCAGATGGTGGCCACTCGCTCCCGCAGCGCGGGACGGGGCCGTTGCCCATCCGCCTTGCCCCGGTGCTTGCCCGGGGACGGCGCCGTGCTTTTTTCCCGCCCGGCCCTCACTTCTCCGGCCGGTTTGCCCTGACAGTTTCAGGGCCGAACGAATCTCTTGCTTCCGATCTTTCTGCCGGCACCCGAAGGCGGCGGCGAGGTTTGGTTCCCGGTCAGGAACCCGGCGCCGCAGACCCCAGGTCCGCGGGCGCCTGCTGGCTCAGTTCACGAAGCGGCGCATGCGGACGTTCATCACGATTCCCAGCGCCAGGAACATGAACAAAACCGACGAGCCACCGTAACTCATCAGCGGCAGCGGTATGCCGGTGACCGGCATGAAGCCGACCACCATGCCGACGTTGACCAGGACGTGGAAGGCCAGCACGGCCACCACCCCCATCACAACGAACGAGCCGGCGCGGTCGGGCGCCGTCTGGGCGTTGTGGACCAAACGCATCAGCACCATGAAGTATAGCAGCAGCACCCCCAGCGCGCCTACAAAACCGTGCTCCTCGGCCAGGGCGGCGAAGATGAAGTCGGTGTGGGGGATGGGCAGGAAGCCCTGGGTTTGCGAGCCCTTGGCCGTGCCCTTGCCGAAGATGCCGCCGGAGCCCACGGCGATCAGGGATTGCTGGATCTGGTACCCCGAGCCCTGGGGATCGGCGTCGGGGTCGCGGAAGCTGACCAGGCGGGCCTTCTGGTAGGGCTTCATGAAGTGCCAGCCGATGGGGGCCAGGGTGGCGGCCAGCAGTCCCAGCACCAGGGCATGCTTCAGGCGCAGCCCGCCTAGGAAGAGCCCGGCCAACACGATGGGGACATAGGTCAGGGCCGTCCCCATGTCGGGCTGGGCCAGCACCAGCAACATGGGAAAACCGACCAGGGCGCCCACCTTGACGATGTCGGTGGGGGTGGCGTGGTCGCTGCGCGGCTCGGCGAAGTACTTGGCCACCGCCAGGATGAGCACCAGTTTCACCCACTCCGAAGGCTGGAAGTGCTGGCCGCCAGGCAACCGGATCCAGCGCCGCGCTCCCAGGTACTTCTGCCCGAAGACGAGCACCCCCAGCAGGGAGAGGATGGAGGCGACGTACATCCAGTGCACCTTGTCGAGCAGGCCCTGGTAGTTGATGCGGCTGACCAGGAACATGACCGCCAGCCCACCCAGGATCCAGTAGATCTGGCGCACGTGCGCGCCCGCGAACTTGGTGGTGTAGGTGGCACTGTAGATCTCCAGCACGCCCAGCACGGAGATGATGAGCACGAAGCCCAGCAGCACCCAGTCGAAGTCGCGAAATGAGATGTAGCGGCTCAAACGGCAGTTTCTCGTTTCTGGTTTCTAGTTCCTAGTGACTCGTCTCCTGCTTCAGAGCATCCAGTCCCGGAGCCGCCAAAGCCAGCGGCAGGTGGTGCAGGCCGAGGGGCAGGCGGAAGCGGCCGGCTTGGAAGCTCTCATGGCCGTCCTCCCCGGGGATGCTCCACACTCCCGCCATCTCGAACGACCGGGACCGGCCCGGCCGGTCGAGGCCGGGAGCGGCCGCGACCTTGACCTGGCTCTTGCGCTGCTTCTCCACGTAGGCCTTGATGACCTGGGCGGCCAAGTGCGCGGCCACGGTGCCGTGCTCGCCCTCTTCCACCATGGCCGCGACCACGATCTCGGGATTGCGGCGCGGGGTCATGCCCACGAACCACCCCGTGTCGCCGACGGAATGGGCGTGCCCCAGCTTGCGGGCGAGCTCGTTGCTCATGGTCTGGGCGCTGCCGGTCTTGCCGGCGAAATCGATGCCTTCGAGATGGCTGGCGGCAGCGGTGCCGCCGGGATTGGTCACGTCCGCCATGGCGTCGGTGATGATCTCCCAGTTCTTGGGATCGAGGGGCACGCGGATCTCGGCGGGAAAGGCGCCCAGGGCTTCCTTGTAGTGCGGCGGCAGCTCATCGGGAAAGGCCACGTGGGGGCGGCGCAGAACGCCGTCGGAGGCGATGCCGCCCACGGTGTGCGCCAACTGGATGGGCGTCACCGTCACCGCGCCCTGCCCGATGCCCACCGAGATGGTCTCCCCGGCGTACCACTTCTGCTTGAAGTTCCGAATCTTCCACTCTTCAGAAGGGATCACGCCCGAGGCCTCATTGGGCAGGTCGATGCCGGTCTTCTGTCCCAAGCCCAGGGCGGTGGCGTAGCGGGCGATGGTCTCGATGCCCAGGCGCTCGGCCAGGGTGTAGAAGAAGGAGTCGCAGGACTGCACGATGGCGCGGTGGATCTCGACGTTGCCATGCACGGAGTGACACTTGAAGAAGTGGCCGTAGAAGGTCTTGCCGCCGCCGCAGTTGACCACCAGGTTCTGGGCGATGCCCTCCTGCAGGCCGGCCGCCGCCATCACGATCTTGAAGGTGGAGCCGGGAGCGAGCTGCGCCTGGATGGCCTTGTTGAGCATGGGCTTGCCGGGATCGTTGACCAGTTGCGCCCATTCCTGCGGAGAGATGCGCACCGCGAAGTCGTTGGGATCGAAGCTGGGGCGGCTGGCCATGGCCAGCACTTCCCCGGTGCGCGGGTCCAGCGCCACGATGGCGCCGTTCTTGCCTTCCAGGGCCTCCTCGGCCGCGATCTGCAGATCGAGATCGATGGTGAGCTTCAGGGGCTTGCCGGGGACGGCGGGCTGGTCGGCGAGCTGCCCCAGCTCCTTGCCGCGGCTGTTCACCACCACGCGGCGGTAGCCGTTGCTGCCCATGAGGATGTCGTTGTAGTACTGCTCCACGCCCGACTTCCCCACCACGTCGCCGGGCTGGAAGAACTCGTACTTGGGGTTGTCGAGCATCTCCCCGCTGACCTCGCCCACGTAGCCGATGAGATGGGCCAGAAAGCCGTTGCGGGGATAGAGGCGGCGGTGCACCACCACCGTCTCCAGCTCGGGAAGCTCGTTCTTGTGGGACTCGATGAAGGCCAGCTCGTCGGGAGTGATGTCGTCCTTGAGCAGGATCTGGGGCTGGTTGCCGGCGCGGCGCAGGTGCTCGCGCACCTCCGCCGGGGTCATGTCCAGGCCGTTGGCGATGCGCTCCACGTCGGCGCCCAGGTTGCGGGCCTGGTCGCGCAGCAGCAACGCCGAGAAGGAAGGATAGTTGTCGACGATGACGCGGCCCTCGCGGTCGAGGATCTTGCCGCGGGGCGCCAGGATGGGCACGGTCCGGATGCGGTTGCGCTCTGCCGCCTGCTCCCACTGCTGGCTGCCCAGCACCTGCAGGCGCCACAGCCCCCAGGCCAGCAGCAGGAACATCGCCAGGATCCCGTACTGCACGACGGTGATCTTGCCGGGTGAGACTTTGTCGTCGCGACCGATCATGAAGCGGCAGTCCCTGGTACCGGGTATCTAGTACCCAGGATTGTAAGCCCAAATGGGTTGCACAAGATGTAGTGCACCGGTCCTTGGGGCACTTTTTTCACGTCCGTTGCTTGAAGCGGTCGAGGATGGCGAACAGCACCACCGCGAGCACGCCATTGGCCAGAGCGGCGCCCAGGGCGTAGAGCCAGGGCCAGTCCAGGGTCTGCCGCACCAGACCCCGGGCCACCAGGAAGTAGATGCCCTGGTGCACGATATAGAAGGCCGCGGTGAGCAGCAGGCGGGTCAGGGGGCTGTCCACGTCGAGCTTCACTCCCAGCGACGACGCGAAGAAGCCGATCAGGGTCTTGGCGATGCCGTAGACCCCCAGGGGCTGATGGGTCAGGCTGTCCTGCACCAGGCCGATGAGCCCGCCGGTCACCAGTCCGCTCACCGGGCTGCGCCGCGTCATGCCGAAGTAGATGGTCACCAGCAAGGGCAGATCGAAAATGGAGACAAAGTGCAGCCGCACGGGCAGGAAGGCCTGCAGGAACAGGGCGGCCAGGGGGACGCCCACCGTCGTCCACACGCTGAAGCGGTGGACCTCGATCTCCTCGCGCGAGGTGTAGATGAGCGCGCCTTTCATTGCGGACCATCCTGCGGCTTCTGCGCCGGCGGGGCCGGAGGCGGGGGCTTCTTGCCAGCATCGGCGTGGGCACCGGGCTTGTCGGCGGCAGGGTCCGCGGCCTTGGGCACCGAGGGCAGGCGCTGCGCCAGGATGTCGGCGGCGCGCGGCGACTCTGCCTGGTCCGCAGCCGGGGCCCGCTCCTCCACCTTGGTGATGATCAGGACTTCTTCCAGGCGGGCCAGATCGGCGGCCGGTTTCAGGTAGATGGCGTGGAAGAGGTCGTGGCCCTTGCCCACCCGGGTCACCGAGCCGATGGGCAGGCCCTTGGGAAAGATGCGGTCGCCGCCCGAGGTCAGCACCCGCTCGCCCGGCGCCACCGCTTCGTCCACCATGATGTAGTCCAGCACCGGATCGCCATCGGGGGTGCCCTTCACGATGCCCTGCAGGCGGGACTTTTCCAGGATGGCGCCCACCCCGCTGGACTGGTCGATGATCTCCAGCACCTGGGAGGAACCGGGAAAGACGCGCACGATCTTGCCCACCACGCCGTCGGGGGTGATGACCGCCATGTCGTTGCGGACGCCGTCGCGCGAGCCTTTGTCGAGGGTGAGGACGCGGGAGAGTTCGCTGCCGCTGGAGCCGATGACCTGCGCCGCCACCGTCTGCTGGATGAACTGCTCCTTGAAGCCCAGCAGGGCCTGCAGGCGGCGCGCCTGCTCGGCGTCCTGCTGCAACCGGCCCTGCTGCACGCGCAGCTCCTCGATCTGCTGGCGGAGCTCGCGGTTCTGCCGGCGCACGTCCCGCAGGTCGATGTACTCGTGCCAGGTCTCGCGCGCCCACAGGCTGCTGCGCACGAAGAGTTTCTCCACCGGGGTGAAGGCGCCGGCCACCCACAGGCGGATCAGACGGGTGGAGGGGCCATCGGGATGACTGGGGTCGGCGGGCCGCTTGACCTGCACCGCCAGCCCCAGCACCTGCGCGAACAGCACCGCCACCAGGATGACGAGGTTGCGGTAGCGGCCGATGAACTTTTCCATTGCACTACTTCCCCGCCGGGGCCCGCCCCGGCGGGCGTCCGCATCCGCGGACCTTTATTCGATCGAGATCTTGCGCAGCAGCTTAAAGTCGCTGAGCATCTTGCCCGTGCCCAGCACCACGCTGGCCAGGGGGTCGTCGGCGATGGAGACGGGCAGTCCGGTCTCCTCCCGGATGCGCCGGTCCAGGTTCTTGAGCAGGGCGCCTCCCCCGGTGAGCACGATGCCGCGGTCGCTGATGTCGGCGGAGAGTTCGGGCGGGGTGCGCTCCAGGGCCACGCGGATGGCGTTCATGATGGTGGAGACGCACTCGCCCAGGGCCTCGCGGATCTCGCTGTCGTCCACGGTGATGGTCTTGGGGATGCCCTCGATCAGGTTGCGCCCCTTGATCTCCATGGTCAGGGGCTTGTCCAGGGGATAGGCGGAGCCGATCTCGATCTTGATCTGCTCGGCGGTGCGCTCCCCGATCAGCAGGTTGTACTTGCGCTTGAGGTAATTCATGATGGCCTCGTCCATCTGGTTGCCGGCCATGCGCACCGAACGCGAGTAGACGATGCCGCTGAGCGAGATGACGGCGATGTCGGTGGTGCCGCCGCCGATGTCGACCACCATGTTGCCGCTGGGCTCGGTGATGGGCAGCCCCGCCCCGATGGCCGCCACCATGGCCTGCTCCACCAGGTGCACCTCGCTGGCCTTGGCGCGGTAGGCGGAATCCATCACCGCCCGCTTCTCCACCTGGGTGATCTCGGAAGGCACCCCGATCACGATGCGGGGATGCACCAGCATCTTGCGGTTGTGCGCCTTCTGGATGAAGTAGTTGAGCATCTTCTCGGTGACCTTGAAGTCGGCGATGACGCCGTCCTTCATGGGCTTGATGGCCACGATGTTGCCGGGGGTACGCCCCAGCATCTCCTTGGCCTCCTTGCCCACGGCCTCGACCTCCCCGGTCGCCTTGTTGATGGCCACGATGGAGGGCTCGTTGACCACGATGCCCTTGCCCTTGGCGTAGACCAGGGTGTTGGCCGTGCCCAGGTCGATGGCCAGGTCGCTGGAGAACATGCTGAACAGCGAGCGCAGGTTGTGAACGTGCGATGCGGATGAACCGTTGGACGACATACCGACTTGTCTTAACCTCGAGACAAAACTCTCTTCCGAATGCGCCCTAGGCACGCGCCCCGCTGCCGGCTGCGCGCAACTCCTGCCGCAGCCTGGGCGCGGCGCGCCCGGCCGTAGTCTGCCCGCCGCGGAAGCCGGGCCTTACTGGATCACGACTCTCCCCTGGTGCGTCGCCACCCCGCCGCGCGAGTTCTGCGCCGTGATGGTGATCACGTTCTCCCCGTTGGGCATGGGCGGCGTGAAGTAGTGGAAGGTGCCATCGGGGCTGATCAGCGGCACCTCCTCCCCATTCACCATCACGCGTGCCCCCGGCTCGGTCTTGCCGGTGATCTCGAAGACATGGCCGTGCTGCACAAAAGGCTCGATCTCCAGCTTCAGGGAGACGTCCTGGGCCCCCTTGGGGATCAGGTCGAAGCGGTTGGTCTCGCTCTCCACCGATTCCTTGTTCCCCACGATGGACTGCACCACCCAGTAGAAACTACCCTCTCCCAACCCCGCTACCCGCACCGACCCCGAGGCGCGCGTCTGCGGGTCGGTGAACCGGTGGTCATACACCAGCGAAGAGAACGAGCGGTTGCGCGAGATGCGCAGATGATAGCCGGTCACGTTCGCGACCGTCGTCCAGGCAAAATCCAGGGCCTTGTCCTTACCGGAGAAAAACACCGGCGCCATGTTGGCTGGGGTGATGAGGGTGGGCGGGCCGGCTTCCTTCTCCTTGCTCATCTGCGGAGAATCGGACTTGAAGCTGACCTTCTCGTAGTCGCTGGCATGCACGGTTTCGCCGCCGCGCTCCACCTCCGCCGAGCCCTTTTTCACCAGGATGTCGTGCTGGTCTTCGCGCGGATCGGTATGCACCAGGGCAGCGGTGTCGGGGGCCAGGGTGGCGGTGGCGCCGGCCACGATCACCTGCGACTTCGAGCCCGCGCCGAAGGTGGCGGTGTTCAGGTCCACGGTGCCGGTGGTCACCTGCACCGCCACCTGAGTCTGCGCCTGCGCGTTGGTGGAGTTCTCCTGCACCACGATCAGCGAATCCGGCTTCACGGTGTAGTTGGTGCCGTCGGCGAAGACCACCTTGGCGATGCCATCGGAGCTGGTCTGCACCACGTCACCCTTTTCCAGGGGCAGGTTGTAGTCGGCGGTCACCCAGGTGTTGCTGCTGGTCCGCTTCACCCGCACGGTGCCGTCGATGGCGGTGAAGTGCGCCTCCTGCTGCCCTACGGCGATGGTGTTGCTGGGAACGGCGACCCGGGTCAGGCCGATCTTCTCGGCCCATCCGCTAAGAACATTCCCGGTCTTGTTGACTGCGGTGGTGGTGGCCTGGGGCGCGATCAGGTAGCTGGCGATGGCGATGGCAATCGCCAGGAACAAGAACGCCAACAGGACGCTGCGATACGTGACCGTGGTCCACGCGATGAGGCCTTCGGATTTCCGTTTGGGTGGCACCGACGCTCGAGAATCACCGTATTTCTGCGGGTTGCAGGCAGAGTACCACAAGCGCATCTAGTTGAAAACAGGTAAATAACCGCGCTTCCCTGCCGGCGCTGAGAAGGCCGACGCCGAGACCCTACCGGGGCGCGCGGCGCGCTCCCCCGCCGCTGCCGCACTGGCTTGCGCCCCGCACCATGGGACGGTACGATTTAACCGTTTCCTGATCTCCGCTAAGGAGGCACTCATCCATGGCGACCGCAGAAAAGCTGGTTTCGGCCGGGCGCGCCACCACCGGCCCCAGAGTCTACAGAAACTTCATCGACGGGGAGTGGGTGGAGTCGGCTACCGGCGAGAGCTTCGAAAACCTCAACCCCGCCGACACCCGCGACGTAGTCGGCATCTTCCAGAAGTCGGGCAAGGCCGATGTGGATGCCGCCATCGACGCGGCCGAGCGCGCTTTCCAGAAGTGGCGCCTGGTGCCCGCCCCGCGCCGCGCCGAGATCGTCACCCGCGCCGCCCAGATCCTGGTGGAGCGCAAGGAGCAGTACGCCCGCGACATGACCCGGGAGATGGGCAAGGTCCTCAAGGAGACCCGGGGCGACGTGCAGGAGGCCATCGACACCGGCTTCTACATGGCGGGCGAGGGCCGGCGCATGTTCGGCCACACCATGCCCTCCGAGCTGCCCAACAAGTTCGCCATGTGCCTGCGCCAGCCCATCGGCGTCTGCGTGATGATCACGCC
Organism: Terriglobales bacterium; assembly: GCA_035624475.1. Taxonomy (NCBI): domain Bacteria; kingdom Pseudomonadati; phylum Acidobacteriota; class Terriglobia; order Terriglobales; species Terriglobales bacterium. Next base: position 15,579 of record DASPRL010000170.1, on the reverse strand, counting down.
GTGGAACTTCCCCATGGCCATCCCCTCCTGGAAGCTCTTCCCTGCCGTCGTCTGCGGCAACACCTGCGTGATCAAGCCGGCGCAGGACACGCCCCTGTCGGTCTTCAACCTGGTGCAGGCGCTGGTGGATGCCGGCCTGCCCAAGGGCGTGGTCAACATCGTGACCGGTTTCGGCTCCCGCATCGGCGGGCCGCTGCTGGACAGTCCCACCGTGCGCGCTGTCTCCCTCACCGGCTCCACCGACGTGGGCAGGATCGTGGGCGAGGCCGCGGCCAAGAGCTTCAAGCGCTGCTCCCTGGAACTGGGCGGCAAGAACCCCATGATCGTGCTCGACGACGCCAACCTCGACCTCGCGCTCGATGGCGCGGTGTGGGGCGCTTTCGGCACCACCGGCCAGCGCTGCACCGCCACCAGCCGCATCCTCGTGCAGAAGGGCGTCTACCGCGAGTTCACCGAGCGCCTGGTGGAGCGCGCCCAGCATCTCAAGGTGGGCAACGGCCTGGACGAGACGGTGGAGATGGGACCCGCCATCAACCGCTCCCAGCTCGAGACCGACGAGAGCTACGTGGCCATCGGCAAGAACGAGGGCGCCAAGCTGCTGTGCGGCGGCCATCGCCTCAGCGAGGGCGATTACGCCCACGGCTGGTTCCACGCGCCCACCATCTTCGCCGACGTCGATCCCAAGATGCGCATCTTCCAGGAGGAGATCTTCGGGCCGGTGGTGGCGGTGAGTCCCTGCGACAGCTTCGAGCAGGCCATCGAGATGGCCAACAACACCGCCTACGGGCTTTCTTCGGCGATCTACACTCGCGACGTGAATCGCGCCTTCCACGCCATGCGCGATCTCTACGCCGGCATCACCTACATCAATGCGCCCACCATCGGCGCGGAGGTCCATCTGCCCTTCGGCGGCACCAAGGCCACGGGCAACGGCCACCGCGAGGGCGGCATCGGCGCCATCGAGTTCTACACGGAGTGGAAGTCGGTCTACGTCGACTACTCCGACAAGCTGCAGCGGGCCCAGATCGACCTCGAGTAGCTCCGGGGGGGCGCCACCATGCCAATGACCCAAGTGCGGGAAATCCCGGCCGCCACGCGGCTGGAGAACGTCCGCTACGCCATCCGCGACCTGGCGGTGCTCGCCGACGAGGTGGGCAAGAGCGGCAAGGCCATCCTGCAGCTCAACATCGGCGACCCTCTGAAGTTCGACTTCCAGACCCCGCCGCACATGATCGAGGCCGTGGCCCGGGCCATGCGCGAGGGCAAGAACGGCTACGCGCCTTCCTCCGGCACTCCCGAGGCGTTGCACGCCATCCGCGGCGAGGCCGAGCGCAAGGGCATCCACAACGTGCTCGACGTCTTCGTCACCAGCGGGGTGAGCGAAGCGGTCGACGTCTGCTTCAACGCGCTGCTCAATCCCGGCGACAACGTCCTCTGTCCCAGCCCCGAGTACCCGCTCTACACCGCGGTGGTGGCCAAGATGGGGCTGGAGCCGAACTCCTACGACCTGGACGAGGGGAACGGCTGGGAGCCCGAGCTGGACGATATCCGGCGCAAGATCACCTCCCGCACCCGCGGCCTGGTCTTCATCAATCCCAACAACCCCACCGGCGCGGTGTACTCGCGACGCACCCTGGAGGGCCTGGCCGAGATCGCCCGCCGGCACCGCCTGGTGGTCTTCGCCGACGAGATCTACGAGAAGCTGCTGCTGGAGGGCCAGCACCAGACCTTTGCCGCCCTCGCCCCCGACCTGCCGGTGGTGACCTTCGGCGGCGTCTCCAAGAACTACCTGGCGCCGGGCTGGCGCATCGGCTGGGGTATCGCCAGCGGGCCGGAAGCCGCCCTGCGACCCTACGTGGAGGGCATCAACAAGCTGCTGCGCGCGCGCCTGTGCGCCAGCTATCCCATGATGTGCGCCATTCCGCCGGCGCTGGAGGGTCCGCAGACCCACCTGCCCGAGGTGGTGGCCAAGCTGACGCGCCGCCGCGACCGGGTGATGGAGTGGGCCCGGTCCACGCCCCGCGTCAGTTGCGTGCCACCGCGCGGCGCCTTCTACGCCTTTCCCCGGATCGATATCCCTGAGCCCGATGAGGACTTCGTGAGGAAGCTGCTGCGGGAGAAGCAGGTGCTGGTGGTGCACGGCAGCGGCTTCGGGCAGAAGCCGGGAACACAGCACTTCCGCATCGTCTTCCTGCCCGACGAGGCCACCCTCGCCCGCGCCTTCCGGGGCCTCAGCGAGTTTCTGCAAGAACACTATCGCTGACCGCGGCCAGGGCCTCGCGCTGGGCGGCGCGCAGCGCCTGCTCCAGCGCCTCCCGCTTGCGGGCCACCTCTCCCGGAAACAGCATCAGTTCGACCGCGTGCAGCCTCTGTCCCGCCTCCAGCGCCTGCCAGCAGGCCACAGGGCAGCGCTCCCACAGGCGGCTCGCCTCCGTCGCCTGGATCTCCACCCGCAGGAAGTGGCGTTTGGGATAGAGGACGAGCAGGGGCGGAGCCTGGGCTTGGCTGCGCACCGCCAGGGAATGGCGGCGGTACTCCAGGTGCAGGCGGGGCAGGACTTCGCGCAGCGCCCCCAGGCATTCCTCCAGGGCGGCGCGCGCGGGCGCGGCCCACTTGTCCTGCCACGGCGTCTCGCCGCCGCCCTCGGGCTCGGGCGGCGCTTTCTCGAGGCGCCCCGCGCCTTCCAGCAGCCGCACAAAGTGCAGCACGAACTTGTTTTCCCATTGCGTGGCGCACATCTGCAGGACGATCAGGGGCAGGGTGCCGCGCAGCAGTTCCAGCACGCGCAGCAGCCGCGGCGGCACTTCCTCGGCCGCCAGCACGGCCACGTGCTCCAGGCCGGGAGAGGCGCGCTGCTCCGCGTCCCAGTACTCGATGGCCCGCACCAGGTGGCTTTCGTCCAGCCGGCCCAGCATGATCTCCACTACGTAGCGCCGCGGGCCGCGCTGCAGCAGCAGGTCCAGGCGGCCGGCCCGCGCATGCCGGCGCTCGACGTCGACCAGGTGCAGGGGGCCCAGCCCCAGCATGCTGGGGTCGTCCGCGATGCGGTCCCGCAGCCAGCTCTCCCGAAGGTACGGGTAGTTTTTGAGAAGGATTTGGGTGCCGCGCGCATACTCCAACGCCATGGGCGACTCCGGCAGCAAAGTGGGCGCGGAGACCGCGCTCCGCGACGCCCATACGCCCCGGCCCGCCCTCCGATGGTGCGGCCAAGGGCGGCCCCTTCATCGCATTCCCATTGTGGGGCCGGTCCCCGCCGCGCCCGCCCGGACAGGCCTTCGCGTTCCGAAAGTGGAACACGTGGATCCACGGCCGGTCCGGGAGCCGGCCCTGTTCTCGCGTCACCCGGGTTTCATTTGCGGAACGCCGCCGATTGGACTAATGTTCCAGCATTCCCCAGGGAGGTAGGGTTGCTGAAGGCTGGACAGAAGCTGCGCGCCGTGCGCGAGCAGTTGGGCTTGACCATCCGCGACGTGGAGGCGGCCAGCGCGCGCATCGCCAACCGCCACGGCAACCCGGATTTCTCCCTCTCTCTCAGCCGTCTCTCCGACATCGAGACCAAGGGCGTGGTTCCCAGCATCTACCGCCTGTACAGCCTGGCGGTGATCTATCGCCTGGAGCTGCGCGAGTTGCTGGACTGGTACGGCGTGTGCACCGGCAACACCGCCGCCGACCTGGCCCTGGCGGCGCCGCCGCGCTCGCACCGCATCGAAGCCCTGGGCGACCTGCTGGCGGTGCACATGCCGGTCAAGCTCGACCCCGGCTTCGATCCTCGCCGCACCGCCAACCTGGGCCGCATGATCGAGCGCTGGGGGGTGGTGCCGCTGGCCTTCTTGGCCCAGTTCGCCAGCACCAAGTACACCTACGGCTACATCGGCAGTGAGGATTTCACCATGTACCCGCTGCTGCTGCCCGGGTCGTTCCTCCAGATCGACGAGTCCAAGAACCAGGTCGGCAACGGCATGTGGCGCTCCGAGTACGAGCGACCCGTCTACTTCGTGGAGACGCGCGAGGGCTATCGCTGCTGCTGGTGCACGCTGAAGGGGGAGCAACTGGTGCTGCAGCCCCACCCGCTCTCGCCGGTGGCGGTGCGCATCCTGCGCCATCCTCACGACGCCGAGGTCATCGGGCAGGTGGTGGGAGTGGCGATGCGCTTGGGCGACTGGCGGCCCGTTTCGAACGGCTCAGGCTCGAAAGAGCTTCCAGCACCGAACTGAGGTGGCGGGCCGATCCCCCGCCTAACTCGGGCGGCAGCAACCGGGGCAGGGAGCCCTGCAGGCGGTGGGCGCACGCCGCCGGCTTCTCGCCCCTGGCGGCGGCCATCCGCTGGACGTCCTCCAGAAGCTCCCGCAGGGGAGCGCGCAGGACCTGGAGGAACAACGCCAGGTGCGCCTCCCGGATGGCGCGCTGGGCGGCGGGCTCCCCGTAGATCCGCGCCAGCCCCCAGTGTGTGTAGCGGCCGCCCTCCTCGCGCAGGTCCGCCACATAACTCAGTTTGCCCAGCAGGCCGGGGACTGCGCGCAGGGTGCTATGCACAAAGTCGTCGCCCACGGACAATAAAGTCATCTTCGTTCCGCTTTCGGAAACCTGAACAAGTTTCCCCTCGCCCGCCCAGCCTAGCCTAAAAGCCCCAACCTGTCACGGTGCTAACCGCACGGAAGGAGTTGCACCATGAAGACGCTGCTTCGCATTGTACTCGCCACGCTTCTGCTGACCGGAACATTGTCCACCGTCTCTCTGGCCGATGGACCGACAGGCGCGTGCCCCACCGGCCAGGTTTGCCCGCCGCCGCCCGGGTTAGCTCGCTGACCAACACAGGCTGCAACGGAGCAGTTGCGGAGGTGACATTGTAGAGGACGGCCTGCTAGGGGTATGCTCCCTCGGACGATACCCCTATGTCCGTGTCCGTAAGCCACGCGATCACCATGGCCAACTGGATCGCCACCCCGTTGGGCCAACTTGTGCTCGTGGTGATCCTGGCACGGCGCTCGCTGATTCGGCAGATGCCTTGGTTCTTTGCCTATACGATTTGGGTGATGACAACGTCCCTGGTGCAATTGCCGCTTTACCTTCAGTCGAGAGCACTCCGGTCAGTGACATCGGCCAGCTTCTACGTCAGTTGGACGGCGGACGCGGGAAGCATCATGCTGGGGTTCTTGGCGGTCTACGAGGTCTTCTGCCAGGTGTTCCAGCCGTACGAATCGTTCCGGCGCTGGGCGCCCGCGCTGTTCCGCTGGTGCGGCGTGACCTTGCTCCTTCTGGGTTCCGCAGGGGCATTGCTGTCCTCGCCGCACCCACAGCTGCGGATCGTCGCCGGCCTGCTGGTGCTGGAGCGAACGTTGCGCGTGGTCCAAGTGGGGCTGCTGGTGCTCGTGCTCCTCACCAGCCGGTACCTGCACATCACCTGGAAACCCCACCTCCTGGGCGTTGCCTCGGGGTTCGGAATGTATGCGGCGGTGGCAATCGTCTGCACCACTCTGCAGGCGCAGAACGGGCCGGTTGGCTACTGGGCGCTCGGCATGGTTTCATTCAGCGCTTACACTTGCGCGGTGATGATCTGGGTGGCGTATTTCCTGGTCAGGCAGCCGGTCGTCGAGTCCATCCGGCAAGTACCTCGAACGGTGGAAACGGAGCAATGGCACCAGGCCTTATCGCATCTGCTGCAACGGTGATGGTGCCGCTGTTCCTGGTGGTGGCACTGGCGGCGGTGGTGTTGCTGCTGTGGGCAGCGCGCGGCCACAGCGCCGCGGTGACCGACCTGGAGGAGCTGCCGGGGAAGACCCAGCCGGTCGATCTGCCCGCCTTCCGCAACCTCACCGACCCGGCTGAGGAAGAGTACCTGCGCGCGCAATTGGCGCCCGGAGACTTCCGCCGCTTGCAGCGGGAGCGTCTGCGCGCCGCCCTGGAGTACGTGGGGCGCGCCGCCCAGAACGCCGCCCTGCTGGTGCGCCTGGGGGAGGCGGCGCGGCGCAGCCCCGAGCCTGAGGTCGCCGAGGCCGCCCGCGAGCTGGTGGACGACGCCCTTCGCCTCCGCCTCTACGCCCTGCTGGCCGGGGCCAAGCTGCGGGCGCGCCTGCTGCTGCCGGGGGCGCGGCTCTCCGCGGCCCCGCTGCTCGACCGTTACCAGCAGCTCACCGACGCCGTGGGCCGCCTCAGCCGCGCCCAGAAGCCCTCCTTCGCCGGCCGCATCAGCGCCGCCCTGTAAGGGCCGTCCCCCGGCCTCCCATGGCGGGAGCATTCCCGGATCGGCCACCCGCCCGCTCCGCTCCGGCGCGATTGTTCTCCTGGCTGCGCGGCGGGACCGCTAGAATACGGGCAGAGCGATGATCGACATCCACTGCCACATCCTGCCCGAGGTCGACGATGGTCCCGCCACCTGGGAGATGGCCGCCGAGATGCTGCGCATCGCCGTGGCCGACGGCATCGAGCACATCGTGGCCACCCCTCACGCCGACGAGCAGTACAGCTTCGACCGCGCGCGCTGCGCCGCCTCCCTGGAGCGCCTGCAGGAGATCGCCGGCAAGTCCCCGAAGCTCACCCTGGGCTGCGACTTCCACTTCTCCTACGAGAACGTGCAGGACGCGCTGGCCCATCCCGCGCGCTACACCATCGGAGCGACGCCGTACCTGCTGCTGGAGTTCAGCGACTTCGCCCTCTCGCCGGTGGTGCTGGAGGTGATCGGCCGCCTGCGGGCAGCCGGCCTGCTCCCCGTGATCACGCACCCGGAGCGCAACCTGCTCTTGCAGAGAAGCCCGGGCGAGGTGCTGCGGCTGGTGGAACGCGGCTGCCCGGTGCAGGTGACGGCCTCGGCGCTCACCGGCAACTGGGGGGAGGCGGCGCGGCAGACCGCGCTGTGGCTGCTGGAGCACGACGCGGTGCACGCGCTGGCCTCGGATGCGCACAGCGTGAAGCACCGCCCGCCGCAACTCTCCGCCGCCCGCGACGCGGCCGCCCAGCACGTGGGCGGCGACGTCGCCCGCGCGCTGGTGCTCGACAACCCGCGCGCCATCGTCGCCGGCCAGAGCCTGCCCTACTTCCCCAAGCCCGCCTTGCGTTCCTAGGCCCTAGGCCGCCCGGCTCGTAAAAATTTCTTCGTCCCCGCCCGCAGTTGGGATATAAGAGGTTTCCCCCCTTACCACGATCCTGGCCAAGGCGGCGCTTGCCGGCCCTTCGGTATGGGGGTGAACCGGGCGTGAAAGCAGCAGGGACCCAACATCGGACCAAGGCAAGGCCCCCCTCCGCCGGGGAGGAGCGCTACCGCTCCCTCTTCCAGCAGTTCCCCGATCCCGTCTTCCTGGTGGACCGCGAGAGCCTGCGCTTCCTGGACTGCAACCAGGCCGCGGTCCGGCGCTACGGCTACTCCCGCGACGAATTCCTGCGCATGACGGTGCTCGACCTGCACCCGGAGGACGAGCAGGACAAAGTGAGGCAGCGCGTGCACGGCACGCTGGACGGCGCCAGCGCCGAGTTCCGGCACGTCACCAAGGACGGCCGGCGGCTGCTGGTCGAGGTCACCAGCGCCGACGTCAAGAGCGACGGGCGCCCCTGCCGCCTGGCCACGGTGCACGACATCAGCGAGCGCAAGCGCATCGAGGAGGCGCTGCGCCTCAGCGAGCAGCGCGCCCAGGAGATCGTGGAGAGCAACAACGACGCCGTCTTCACCCACGACCTGCAGGGCCGCTTCACCTCCATCAACGAAGCCGCGCTGCGGCTGTTCGGCTACACCCGCGAAGAAGCCCTGGCCGGCCAGGCCGACAACGTCGTCGCTCCCGAACACCGGGAGATGGCGCACCAGGCCCTGCAACGGAAGCTGGCCGGCGAGCTGGCGCAGACCCCGTACGAGATCGACGCCCTGACCAAGGACGGCCGCCGCCTCACCCTGGAGATGACCACCCGCCTCATCTTCGAGAACGGCCGGCCGGTGGGGGTGCAGGGCGTGGCGCGCGACATCACGGACCGCCGTCGCGCCGAGGCCGCTCTGCGCGAGAGCGAGCCCCGGTTCGAGCAGTTCGCCGAAGCCGCCCCTTCCAGCATCTTCATCCTGCAGGGGGACCACTTCACCTGGGTGAACGCCGCATCGACCGGGCTGACCGGCTACAGCCGCGACGAACTGCTGCGCATGAATTTCCGGGAGCTGGTGCACCCCGACTTCCGCGAGTTCATCGCTGCCCGCACCCAGGCGCGGCTGCGCGGCGAAGCCACCCCCAGCCGCTACCTCCTGAAGTTCCTGCACAAGGACGGCAGCACTCGCTGGCTGGACCTCACCGCCAGCCTGGTCACCTACCGCGGCGCCCCGGCCGTACTGGGCACGGCTTTCGACGCCACCGAGCGCAAGCTGGCCGGCGATGACCTGCAGATCCAGAAGGCCCACCTGGAGCAGCTCATCGAGAGCGCCCCGGAAGCCATCGTGGTGCTGGACATGGCGCGCAACATCAGCCGCGTCAACCGTGAGTTCACGCGCCTGTTCGGCTACACCGCGGGAGAGGCCGTCGGCCGGGACGTGGATGAACTCATCGTGCCCCCGGAGCTGCGCGACGAGGCCCTGGGTCTGACCCAGCAGGTGCTGGAGGGCCGGGCCTTCAGCCGGGAGACCGTGCGCCAGCGCAAGGACGGCATGCGGGTCGAGGTCTCCATCCTGGGCACGCCGGTGAGCGTGGGCGGAGGCCAGGTCGCCTACTACGCCATCTACCGCGACATCACCGAGCGCAAGCGCGCCGAAGCTCTGCAGTCCGCCCTCTACCGCATCGCCGAGACCGCCAGCTCGGCTGAGGACCTGCAGCAGCTCTACGCCTCCATCCACGGCATCCTGGGCGAGCTCATGTACGCCAAGAACTGCTACATCGCCCTCTACGACGCCGCCAGCGGCATGGTGAGCTTCCCCTACTTCGTAGACGAAAAGGACCCGCCCTTCCCTCCCCACAAGTTCCGCAAGGGCCTGACCGAGTACGTGCTGCGCAGCGGCCAGCCCCTGCTGGCCACCGCCGACGCGCTCGCCGACCTCACCCGCCGCGGCGAGGTGGAGCGCGCCGGCGCTCCCTCCCAGGACTGGATGGGTATTCCCCTCAAGGAGGGCGAAACCGCCTTCGGCGCCCTGGTGCTGCAGAGCTACGAGCCCCAGGTCCGCTACGGGGAGAAGGAAAAGGAGATCCTCACCTTCGTCTCGCAGCAGATCGCCAGCGCCATCGTGCACAAGCGCAGCCAGGAGGCCATCCGGCAGAGCGAGAGCATCTTCCGGGCCGTGGCCGAGACGGCAGCGACCCTCATCTACATCTTCGACGGCACCCGCTTCCTTTATGTGAATCCGACCTGCGAAGCCATCACCGGGTACAGCCGGGAGGAGCTGCTTTCCCTCCCGGATCCCTGGACGCTGGTGCACCCGGACTTCCGCGAAGAGTCCAAGCGGCGCGCCTGGGCGCGCCTGCGCGATGAGCCCACGCCCTCGCGCTATGAGTTCAAGATCCTCAACCAGCAGGGGGAGGAACGCTGGCTGGACTTCGCCGCCAGCCGCATCGAGTTCGCCGGCCGCACGGTGGTGCTGGGCACGGCCGTGGACATCACCGAGCGCAAACGCGCGGAGGTGCTGCAGGGCGCCCTCTACCGCATCGCCAGCCTGGCCAGCACCACCGGCAACCTGGAGGATCTCTACCGCTCCATCCACCGGATCGTGGGCGAACTCATGCACGCGCACAACTTCTACATCGCGCTCGCCGACTTCGCCACGCAGACCATCGAGTTTCCCTACTTCATGGACGAGGTGGACAAGGAGCCCCCGGAGCAGCCCCTGGCCATCGGACGCGGGCTCACCGGCTACGTGCTGCGCACCGGGGAGCCGCTGCTGGCTTCCCCGGAGGTCTTCGAGAAGCTGCTGGCCAGCGGGGAGGTGGAATCGGTGGGTGCTCCCTCTCTGGACTGGCTGGGAGTCCCGCTGAAGAAGGGCGGCACCACCTTCGGCGTGCTGGTGGTGCAGAGTTACACCGAGAACGTGCGCTACGGCGAGAAGGAAAAGGAGATCCTCACCTTCGTCTCCCAGCAGGTGGCCAGCGCCATCGAACATAAGCGGGGCGAGACGGCGCTGCAGCTCTCGGAGGCGCGCTACCGCTCCCTCTTCGAGCGCAACATGGCCGGGGTCTTCCGCAGCACCCTGGAAGGGCGCCTGCTGGACTGCAACCAGGCCTTCGCACAGATGTTCGGCTACACCCGCGAAGAGCTCTTCAACATGGCCACCCACGCCCTCTATCCGGGCGGCAAGGCGGAACGGGACAGCCGCCTCGGCGATCTGCGCCAGGCCCGCCAGTACTCGAACTACGAGCTCTGCTATCGCCGCAAGGACGGAAGCCTGATGTGGGCCATCCAGAACATGGCCCTGCTCCACGACGAGCATGGCAACGAGATCGTGGAAGGCACCATGGTGGACATCACCGAGCGCCATCTCCTGGAGGAGCAGTTGCGCCAGGCCCAGAAGATGGAAGCGGTGGGCCGCCTGGCCGGCGGCGTGGCCCACGACTTCAACAACCTGCTCACCGTCATCAAGGGATACAGCGAGCTCATGCTCAAGGAGCTCAAGGACACCGATCCCATGCGTGCCGAGGTGGAGGAGGTGCAGAAGGCCGCCGACCGCGCCGCTTCCCTCACCAACCAGCTCCTCGCCTTCAGCCGCCAGCAGGTGCTGGAACCGCGCGTGCTCGACCTCAACACCGTGCTCAGCAACATGGAAAAGCTGCTGCGCCGGCTGCTGGGAGAGGACGTCGACCTGGTCACCGTGCTCGACCCCGCCATCGGCCGGGTGAAGGCCGATCCCGGCCAAGTCGAGCAGGTGATCATGAACCTGGCGGTCAATGCCCGCGACGCCATGCCCAAGGGCGGCAAGCTCACCCTGGAGACCAGCAACGTCGTGCTCGACAAGGACTACGCCCGCGAGCACGTGGCGGTGAAGCCCGGGGCCTACGTGGTCATCTCGGTGAGCGACACCGGGGTGGGCATGGACGCCGACACCTGCGCCCGCGTCTTCGAACCCTTCTTCACCACCAAGGAGCAGGGCAAGGGCACGGGGCTCGGCCTCTCCACCGTGTACGGCATCATCAAACAGAGTGGCGGCTACATCTGGGTGTACAGCGAGGTGGGCTTGGGCACCACCTTCAAGGTCTACCTGCCGCGCGTGGACCAGCCCGCCGAACACATCCCCGACCGCGGCAGTTCCCGCACCCAGCGCGGCAACGAGACCATCCTGCTGGTGGAAGACGAGGACGGCGTGCGCGCCCTGGTGCACGAGGTCCTCCGCAAGAACGGATACACCGTGCTGCAGGCCCGGCACGGCGGCGAGGCCCTGCTGCTGTGCGAGCGGCACGCCGGAACCATCCACCTGCTGCTCACCGACGTGGTCCTGGCCCAGATGAGCGGCCACGAGCTCGCCCTCCGCCTCTCCGCCCTCCGCCCCGACATGAAGGTGCTCTACATGTCGGGCTACACCGACGAAGCCATCGTGCACCATGGCGTGCTCGAGCCCGGCACCGCCTTCCTGCAGAAGCCCTTCACCACCGAGGCGCTGGCCCGCAAGGTGCGGGCGGTGCTGGACACGCAGAAAAGGGCGTAGGCGGCGGTGGAACGCCGGGCGCGAGGATTCAGCGCTGGCGCGCGGCGGTGGAGGGCGACTTCTCGGCGCTGGAGGGTGTCGCGGCGGGCGCGGGTGGGGGGCCCGGGGGGACGGTGGTCACGTCCGCCGGTCCCAAGCCCAGCTTGATGAGCGCGCGCGCATCCGGTACGGTGCGGGTCTGCCAGCCGTGGTCGGCCTGGTAGCGGGTCATGGCGTCCTTGCTGCGTGCGTCCCACTGCCCACTGGCCTGGCCGTCCAGATACCCCTCGCGGATCAGGGCCTGCTGGATCTCGCGGGCGCGGGCCTCATCGATGCTCTTCTGGCCGCGTGCGCGCCAGGCGTGTCGGCTGCGCCGCGAGCTTCCGCTCTTTGGCTTCGCCGCCTTGCCCTTGGTCGGCGCAGCCGCGCCTGCCGGCGCCGGCAGGGCGCAGAGCAGGCTGGCGCAAAGGGCCGCGGCGCAAAGGGCGCCGGCCATGCGCGACCGCTGGGAAGACTGGAACGGCAAACCACACCTCGAAGAGCGCTTCAGAGGGCCCGGCCGGGGGGCTGGGCTGAGACCATCATTTCACGCCGCGGGTCCCAGCGCCAGCGCAAAACCGCCCCCCTCGGGTTACGGAAGTGTGCCGGCCAGGAAGATGGTCCCGCCATTGCGGCCGCCGGCACGCGGCAGCACCAGGAAGACCACGTCCTGCCCGCTCTTGAGCTGCCCCTGCAGGCGGCGGAAGTCCTCTTCGCTGTTCACCGGCTGCTTGTTGATCTGCAGGATGATGTCGCCACGGCTGAAGTTAAGGTCGTCGGCGAAGGAGCCGGGCTTCACGTCCTGCACCACCACGCCCTTGCCCGCGGGCACCTCCAGGCGGTCGGCGAGATCGGGGGTCAGATTGCGCACGCTGAGCCCCAACTTGCTGTCGGTGGGCTTGGACTCCTCGTCGCTGGAGTTGTCGTCGCCCAAGCGAGCGGCGAAGAGCTTGGCGCGGTCGGCGATGGTGACCTCGGCGTCGCGCTCCCTGCCGTCGCGGAAGTAGCCCAGCTTCGCTTTGGTGCCCGGCTTCAGCAGGGAGATCTCGTTGACCAGCTCGTCGCCCGTTCTGACCTCCTTGCCGTTGACCGAGACGATGGTGTCGCCGGTCTTCAGTCCGGCGGAGTCGGCGGGGCCGCCCGGGGTCACGTTGGCGATGGTCACGCCCCCACCCGCGCCGCCGCCGTACACGCGCGCGATGGCGGGGCTGGGCTGAGCGTTGAACTCCACCCCGATGGAGCCGCGCACCACGCGGTGGTCCGGCCCCTGCACCAGCTGGTTGTAGACCTCGGCCACGGTGTTGGAAGGCATGGCGAAGCCCACGCCCTCGTAGCCGGCGGACTCGGTGTAGATGGCGGTGTTGATGCCGATGACCTCGCCGTTCATGTTGACCAGCGGGCCACCGGAGTTGCCGGGATTGATGGCCGCATCGGTTTGCAGGAAGCTCTGGAATTGGCGCTGGGAGACGATGTTGCGGCCCTTGGCTGAGATGATGCCGGCGGTGACCGTCTCTTCCAGGTTGAAGGGACTGCCGATGGCCAGCACCCAGTCGCCCACGTCCACGGAGTCGGAGTTGCCGATCTTGGCGGCCTTCAAGGGATGGCCCACGTTGACCTTGATGACGGCCAGATCGGTTTCCTTGTCGCTGCCGACGATCTCGGCGTCGTGCAGCACCCCCGGAGGATCATCCATCAGCTTCACCCGCACCCGGGTGGCGTTGTCGATGACGTGCTGGTTGGTGATGATGTAGCCGCTCGAATCCACGATCACGCCCGAGCCCAGGGAGCGCTCGCGCACGGAGCCGTCGCCGCCGTCGGGCGCGCCAAAGAAGCGGTCGAAGAAGTCGTGGAAGGGATCGTCGTCCCCGCCTCCGCCGCCGGGAGCGCGCCGCCGCTTGGGCGCCTTGATCACGGAGTCGGTGTTGATGTTGACCACCGAGGGCTCCACCGCCTTGGCGATCTGTCCGAACTGCGAACTCTGCCTCTGCACCGGCGGCACCGTCAGCGGTGCCGGATCCGTGCCGGCGAGGGCTCTTCCTTTCACGCCGTGCGAGATCACTGTGCCGATCAGGATGCCAACGGCCAGGGTCAGAGCGATCGTCAGGGTGTAAGCCAGGCGGCGCGCCTTCAGGCGCTCCAAGAGCTGGGTCAGGCGGGCGTTCATACGGGATCCTCCCCCGGGGTCGAATGGCCAATTATACCTTCGCGGTTTGATGCTGGGATACTGCAGGTGGATTTGCACATGGCCTGAGATGCCGTCTCTCTCTTAGACGCAGAAAAGCCGGAGAACGTTAGCTGGAAGCCCACGGGCGCGGCTACGCCTCTTCCGAGGGGGCCTCCGGCAGCGCCGGCCCTACTTCGGTAGCAGGCTGGGCCGCGCTGCCCTTCAGTTCGGAGAGCAGGACTCCGCCCAGGATAAGGGCGGCGCCCAAGCCGGCGCGCAACCCCAGGCGCTCGCCCAGCACGATGTAGGAGGTCAGCCAGGCGAAGACCGGCTCCAGAGAAAAGATGAGCGCGGTGTGGGTGGGCGGCGTGAACTGCTGCGCCCACGCCTGGATGGTGAAGGCGGCGGCGGTGCAGAACAGGGCCGTCACCGCGATCGCTCCCAGCACCCGCCCCGACCACACCGCGTGGGGATGCTCCAGCAGGGGCGCGGTCGCGGCCATCAGCACCGCCGCGGTGGCGGCCTGCAGCACCGCCACCTGCTGGTAGTGGTGCGCGCGCATGGCCCGGCCCAGGAAGATGATCTGAAAGGCGAAGGCCACGGCGCAGCCCAGGGTCAGCAGGTCGCCGCGGTTGACGCCTTCCAGGCTGAGCAGGTGCCGGCCGTCCGCGGGCACGGTCAGCAGGTAGAGCCCGACGAAGGCCGCCGCCACTCCCGCCGCCGTCCAATGGTTCACCATGCGCCGCCAGCCGATGGCCAGGAAGACCGGCACCAGCACCACCGAGAGTCCGGTGATGAAGGCCGATTTTGAAGGCGTGGTCAGCACCAGCCCGGTGGTCTGGAACTCGTAACCCAGCCACAGGAAGGCGCCGACCAGCAGCCCGGCGCGCAGGGTGGCGCTTGAGACCTTCCGCAACCGCCGGAAGTAGAAGGCCGCCAGGCACAGCGCCGCCAGCAGCATGCGCACGGCGTTGAACAGCAGCGGGGTGATGTCCTGGAGGGCGTCCTTGATGACCACGAAGGTGACACCCCAAGCCAGCGTCACCAGCACCAGCAGGATGTGGGCTTTGGCGCTCCGGGACATTCGGTCATTTAACCACAGAGGACACAGAGGACACGGAGGAGAGCAATGGTCGATCTCGATCAGGTTCCGATCGGGTGATCGGGCCATCGGGTCATCGGGTCATTTGAACCAGCCGGGGGGCAACGCCGTCAGGCGCGGCACGGGTGAGCCCGGCACGTCAGTGCCGGGAAGAGTGAAGGAGAAATTCCGAGTCCCGCCAGGGACGGCACAGCGACCGCCAGGCCCGCAGGGCCGGTTGACAATAGCCCAGGACGAAGCGCGTTCGGCGCGCGCAGTCCTGGGCCCACGGGTCAAAAAGGAATCGCGTCCGAGCGAGCCCGGAGCGAAGCGAGGGCGCAGCGAGGACGCGCGCCGCTCACTTGGCTTCGTACACCGTCTTGCCGCCGACCACGGTGCGCAGCACGCGGGTCTTGAGGATCTCGGCGGGCGCGACCTTGGTCAGGTCGCGGTCCAGCACCACGAAGTCGGCCAGATAGCCGGGCGCGAGCATGCCTTTGTCTTTCTCTGCAAACTGGGCGTAGGCGCTGCCCCAGGTGTAGGCAGCGATGGCTTCGTCGATGCTCAGCTTCTGTTCGGGATACCAGCTATGAGTGCCGGCCTCGTCCATGCGCGTCACCGCGGCGTAGAGCCCGCGGAAGGGCGTGATGGGCTCCACGGGATAATCGGTGCCGAAGGCCAGCACCACGCCGCTGCCTTCGAACTCCTTCCACGGGTACGAGGTCTTGG
>DASPRL010000169.1 GCA_035624475.1 Terriglobales bacterium | reverse complement strand
GTGGCCCACTCAAGCCCGGTTTTGGCTTGAGTGGGGATTTTCTCGGGGGTAATCTAACCTTGTGCCTTGGGGATTGAAACGATTTCAGCAAACCGGACACAGCCACTTCGTCACCTTCTCCTGCTATCGCCCGGCAGAATCTCAATATCCGAACCTATCGCCAGTTTGTCGAGAAGCTTCGCTATATTCACGGCAATCCGGTCAAGCGCGGATTGTGTGCGCGCCCAGAAGACTGGGAGTGGAGCAGCTTTCGTCAGCACGCAACGGGATGTGAGGGACGAGTACAGCAAGAGTACTCGTGCGTGATGCCGACGCCAACACGGAGCACTGGTATATTGGACAAGTCGCAATTGCCTGGTATAGACCCGGCCTTACCTCCAGGTAAGGGACCATTCCGCTAGCGTCACCCAGTGCGCGGAGTACTTCGCCTCCGCCTTCGAGTGACTTCACAACCACCAACGCGCCCGGGAAAGGGTCGCCGCCGCGAAAGAGAACTCTCACGCGCAGTGGCGCGGCACTTGCTGGGAGACAAAGAAGGCTCCAAACCACCAGCATTAAGGCAAACTCCCGGGGTGAGGCACATGTCGAACTGCTCGACTCCCCCATGACGTTCGTCGTCCTTTACGACGGTGCGTTGACAAGACAAACGTTCACCGTCGCATCCGTGAAGGAAATCCGGGCCCAAGGGAAGGACATCGTGCTGAGAGTTGGCCACGGTCCTTCTCAATGCGCAGTCCAGCCCTAGTGGTCGCCACTGCCGGCCAGTCAGATCGCGTTGGTTAAGTTTGCCTTGGGCGGCAGCGGAACAGGACCATAACGTTACGTACGTTCGTAACGCGGGGCTAGCCGGGCAGGCGATCTTCCCAATGGGGCAGCATCATTAGAGGGAAAGCCCACACAATCAGCAGTGCGCTCACCAGCAGAATCGCCACGAACTTACCCCAACCGGACTTAATCTCCCCGATGCCCTCTAACAGCGGTTGCCAGCTCTTGATTGCTCCATAGGCTCGCACGGCACCGGCAAAGCTCTCCGCCCGCGCTTCCATGTCGACGAAGCTGCTTGCGACCGGACAGCCCATTTCCCGGAACTCATACTCGATAAGCTCCCGCAATTCGTGAAACAGGGTGTGCTCCCGGGTACCGGGAAACGCCGTCGTTGTAACCTCTCCGACAATGATCTCCCTCTTCCCCTCGTAGCGGTGGTTGTGGCCCCGGAACTCCCTAGGAAGCTTCTGGACCGAAACGCCCACGCCGAGATCCCGGCAGAATTGCTCCAGGTCCTTGAACTCCAACGCTCCTTCCACCCGGAAAAAGGAGACGAACTCGTCTGCAAGGGTGTGTTCGTCCGGGGGCCACTTTGCGGAATGGTTTGTGACCACCGCTTCGCAGAAGCCGCGAAGCGTCAAGGGAGGCTCGATGGTGATTTCCGGTTCCAAGGCTTTAGCTGCTCTCCAGGAGCGTTCTACCGGTCACCTTCTCGTACATTTCGACGATAAAGCGCTTGGCGTCCAGGGAGAGGTGGGCCGCCTTGAGCCGGGTCCCGTGGCGGTAGTTAGGATCGGAGAGGACATGCTCGTATGCCCGCTCGATGCGCCGCTTTTTCTCCATCTCCGCCTCATCGGGCAGATACCCCGCCTGTACCATCAGCTCCCGCACTGGCACCTGGTAGAGCGCGGCCAGCCGGTTGAGGATATCGGGATGGGGAGGCTTCCTGATGCCCCGTTCAATCTGAGAGACGTATGCGTTGGAGACCTGGGCAGCCTTCTCCACCTGCTTCAGAGTCAGTCCCCTCTGCTTCCGTAACGTTCGCATGTACGCGCCGAACTGGGATGGCATGCCCACAGCATAGCTCAGCCTGTTACTTATTGCAAGATTACGCGTTCTACGGCTTGACACAACGCGACCAACCCTGCTCTAATACTACAGCAAGATTCTGTTAACTATATGCCGATGCAATCTGGATCGAAACTCCGGTTCCCCTGTCCCGTCTGCGGGGCAGGCCTGGACGTGCGGGAAAGCAAGAAACGCAAACCCTACGTGGTCTGTGATCCCTGTGGGGTGCAGATGTTTGTGCGCAGCCCCAGCGGTATTGACCGCTTCAATGCGCTGGTGGCGCAGGGTGAATCCGGAAATGCCTTTGACCGGCTGGCGAAGATGGAGCGGCGCTACCGGAAGGAGTGCCCTAAGTGCGGCAGGAAGTTTTGGATCACCCCGGAGCTACTGGAAACGAGTTGGTTTGACGGTGAGCTTTCCGGTTGCAGGTGCCCAGAGAAGGGGTGTGGGGGAGTCGTGAAACTGGAGCGTGGAAAATGAAGATCACATTCTTGGGAATACTGTTTTTCGTAGGGATCGCCGTCGTCTTGGTCGCAATTATCGGGCAGCAAAACAAGAACCCGGGCGAGTCCCAGGCGAAATGAAGCCCTTGCCAATCCCAGTCAACGGCTCACCCAGCCTGCTCTCAGCCGAGCAGGTCTCGGACCTGACGGGCCTTTCCATCGAAACGCTGGCGCAATGGCGTTCGCAGCGGCGGGGCATCCCGTATTTGAAAATCGGACGACGGGTCCGATACGATCTCTCCGACGTTCAAGCTTACCTGCGGGGTTGCAGGGTTTCTGTCTCCGATCCGCAAGAAAGGAGGCAGGAATGAGCGTCTACAAGCGGGGCGGGGTCTACTGGTACGACTTCTGGTTCCAGGGACAACGCTTCAGACAGTCAACTGGGCTCAATAACAAGACGGCTGCGCTTCGCGCAGAGGCCATCTGCAAGGCGGAACTAGCGGAGGGTCGGGCTGGTATCGTCCAGCGAAAGGCGTGCCCTACCTTTGAGAGTTTCGTCGTGAACGAGTTCCTACCCTGGTCCGAGAAGCAGCATGCGGCGCATCCCAACACGCACAAGCGGTACAAGGTCAGTTCCAAGCCGTTGATTGCGTTTTTCGGGAGATTGTCGCTGGATGCCGTCTCTTCGGGTCAAGTGGAGAAGTTCAAACTGGCCAGGGCAAGCGAGATTTCACCGGCAGGCACCAATCGGGACCTGGCGGCTCTTCGGTTCATGCTGAATCTCGCTATCCGGCAGGGGCACATGGGGCGTAACCCAGTGCTGGGAGTCAAGTTCCTACCGGAAGGCCCTGGCTGCATGCGGGTGGTCTCCCACGAAGAGCAGCAGCGGTACGTGGCAGCAGCACAACCGTTACTCAGGGATGTCGCAGTGCTGATTTTGGAGACTGGCATGCGCCCGGAAGAGGTGTTCCGAACCAAGCATGAGAATGTGCACCTCGACCGGCGCTATGTCTTTGTGCCGAACGGGAAGACGAGGTTCGCCCGACGCAATGTCCCGTTGACCGACGCGGCAGTGGAAGTTCTGGCGCGGAGGTTGGACGCGACGGAGGGTCCCTTGCTCTTCCCAAGCCAGGGCGACCCCACAAGGCCGCTCGGCTCGGTCCAGAGGCAGCACGAGGCAGCCCTGAAGGAAGCTGGTATTCAACCACGGTTCCGCCTGTACGATCTCCGTCACACGTTCGGGTCACGCTTGGCAATGGCGGGAGTAGACCTGCCGACTCTCAAGGAGTTGATGGGGCACTCCCATATCTCGACCACCATGAGATACGTCCACCCGACGCCAGAGCACAAGCGCGACGCGATACGGAAGCTGGAACGTTTCAATGCCGGGCAGGAGAAGGGTCCGGGGTCCCCACAAAAGTCCCCACAGGAGGCTTTTGCGGCACCGATTTCAGGCCCGGCTACTTCCTCGCAGGTGATTGAAATGGCGGAGAGGGAGGGATTCGAACCCTCGATACAGGTGTTAGCCCGTATAACGGTTTAGCAAACCGCCGCCTTCAGCCACTCGGCCACCTCTCCGGAGATGCAGGGGTGCAGGCGGGAAGAATGTGCTTCCCCAGCATTATAGCGGATGGTGCGTCTCACGGTTGTCAACCGCTGGCGGTGGAGTTCCGAGCTTTCACCCTTTTCTGAATCCCAGGGGCTCAACGCCAGCGCTCGGACGGCTGCTTGATGTAGTGGCGATAGACGTAACCCCAGGGGATGACGATCGGCATCAGGATGACGCCAGCGGTGATGGCCTGAAAGTCCCCGGGCCAGGTCGGGGGCGTTTGGCCGGTGGACCATTGCGGTAACCCAAACGCGAGGAGCCAGATAGTCTTCCAGGAGAACTCGAACAGCAGCAGCGGCAGCATCTGCACGGGATAGCGCAAGCCGAGGAAGGCCAGCAGCCATATCCCGCCAAGCAGGCCGGGGATCACCCCGCGCGATGTTAGGTCGTGGCTGATGAGCACCGGCAGGTTGGTCGCGCCGAGGCCGACGATCAGCAGCAGGTAGGTGGCGCGGAGCACATACAGCCGCGCCAGCGAAACATCGCTGTGGGCGCGCGCCTTTGTAGCAGTCGAAGCCATGGCAGCCTCCAAAGTCATGCGGAGTCGGGCCGAAACTCCAGAAGATCCCCGGGCTGGCAAGACAGGGCCGCGCAAATGGCCTCGAGCGTCGAGAATCGGATCGCACGCGCCTTGCCGGTCTTGAGGATCGAGAGGTTGGCGAGCGTGATATCGATCGTCTCGGCCAGCTCGGTCAGGGTCATCCGCCTCGCGTACAGCAGATCGTCGAGCTTGACGACGATTGCCATGTCACACCGTCCCTTCGAGGTCTTCACGCATCAGCGTCCCTTGAACGAAAACCCGGGCGAGAACGAAGGTCAGGAAAACAGCCAGCCAGCCGCTGGGGGAAAAGCCGGCATTGAGATGAAGCGGGTGGGCGGGCGTCGAAATCGCCTTGCCAATTCCTCCTATGACCAGGCTGAGCAGCTGGAGAGCGAGCAGCATCCAGGCGATGGCCTGCAGGCGGTAGGCGTTCGCCGTGACGAACGGGTCGCCGCTCCGCACCGTCTCGACCATCGCGAGCAGCCGCTTCAGGACGGCGTAGTTGAGCGGGATTGCGACCAGGCCGAGTGCCGCAATCGCGCGCATGCCGATGACGAGGGCTCGGGTCTCGGGCGAAGATGGGACGCCGAGCGCGGTGAACGTCCATTGCTCATACGCGATCGAACAGATGAGCAGCGCGAGAATGGCCGCGCCGGACAGCCAGTTGAGGACGACCAGGATGCGCAAGGCGAGCCAGGTGAGGGGCAGTGCGGCCGAGTGGTTCATCATCAATCCTCCGCCAAAAACGTGATGTATCGATAAACGATAACACATTTATCGACTATCAGCTACTTTATCGCGTGCAGCCCTATGGAACCCACGCTGCGGATAACGCCGCTCAGGGCCGGGCGAGCACGGTCTGGTAGGGATCAAGCACGAGCTTCCTGGTCTCCGGGGGGACGGGGAACTGGAAGCTGGTTTCGGGGCCGTCGGCGAAGACGCGCCCCAGCCACAGCAGGCGGCCGCCGCCGGTATCGGCATACACCGGCACGCCGCTCACCAGCGCCGCCGGAGCCTCCTGCTGCAGGATGACGCCGCTGGCCACGGTCTGTTCCGGGCGGCGGGTGATGCGGACCTCGCCCAGCTTGAGCCGGGGCACGGCCGTGCCGTTCACCCACTGCTCGAAGAACCAGTCCAGGGAGCGTCGGCCTTCGTAGAGCGACGAAGGCGGCAGCGCCTCCTCGAAGGCCTTCTGCAGGTCGGCGTTGGAGATGGACTTGCCCGCGAAGCGCTCCTGCAGGCCGCGCAGGACGCGGAAGAAGGCGGCGTCGGGATCGCCTTCGGCTGCGCCTGCCTTGCCGGGGCCGGCCTTGCCCTCCTCGCGCAGCAGGTAGCGCAGCATGTGCAGCAGCCAGGTCCCGCGCCCGTAAGCGACCGCATCGAAGCCGTCGGGGAAGTACCACGAGTTCAGGCGCTGGCCCAGGGTGACGGGCCCGGCCTCCAGGTAGGCTTTGCCGTGCGGCCCGGCACGCAGCAGGTCCTGGCGATAGTGCTCCATCACCGCCCGGAAGTCCTCCGGATGCTTGCGCTCCAGCAGCAACAGGGCGGAGTAGTTGGCCAGCGCTTCCATCAGCCACTGATCGCGGTAGCTCTTCCACAGGACGGCGTCGCCCCACCATTCGTGGGCGGTCTCGTGCCATTCCATGAGATTGCTGTAGAGGATGGCGTCGTACTCGTCGCGACCGCGGCGCACGCGCTCCTGCGAGGCCAAATAGGCATAGTGGGAGAGGAAGACCAGCCCCGGCCAGCCCTGGCTGGCGGTTCCCGGCATCTCCGTCAGGGCCAGCGAGCTGTAGGGGAAAGGACCGAGGCGCGGAGCCAGGAAGTCCACCGCCTGGGCCGAGAGCCGCGCCACCGCGTCGGCCTTGGCAGCGGGATCGGGGGGAGGCAGCACCACCGGGCTCTCCATGCGCGGCGAGGCGCCGGGGAACCAGCGCGGGATGACCACCACGTCCTGGGCAGGGGGAGGAACCGGCGGCCCGGGCGCGGCGAAGGCCTGGATGGTGACTGCGCCCGCCCGCGCCGTCGCCCCGGCGTACTGCCCCAGGTTGAAGCCGCCGAGGGGTATCGGCTTCTCCGCCACCCAGTGCGCGACCTGCTCGCCCGCGTTGTCCTGCAGGGAGACGCGCTTGCCGGTGGCCAGGAGCGTCCAGGGCTTGGGATAGTGGAACTCGAGATCGAAGCTGGCCATGGCCGGGCCCACGTTGGGATACCAGGTGCCGCGCGCGCCCACGTACATCAGTCCGCCGCCCGCCTCGGAGAGGACGGGGCCGGCATAGACGAAGCGCAAGGAAAGCCGCTGTCCCGCCGCCAGGGGCTCGGGAAAGGCCAGCGCCAGCAGGTCGTTGCCGCGGCGGGCCAGTTGGCTACCCTCTACGGGCTCGTTCTGGATGACCTCCAGGGGCCGGCCGTCGGCGCTCACCGCGCTCACCTGCAGGTTGCGGGAGAGTTCGAAGACCAGGACGCGCTCGCCGCCGCGCAGCATCTGCACTTCCAGCTGCGCCTCCGCACTCAGCTCGTGCGGCGGCGACACGTGCGCCACGATGCGGTAGCTGCTGATCTGCAGCGGCGGCCCGGTCGGGAAGGCCGGGGCATGGCGGGAGGCGGCGGCGCGCGCCGAGGCCATGGGAAACGCCGCCCACAGGTCGTAGTACGGCACCCCCTCCACGGTGGTGACCTGTCCCACCGAGACCTGCTCGGCATAACTCGTGTCCAGGCTGAGGTCGAAGGCGCCGTAGTGCACGCCCGCCAGTTGCAGGCGCAGGAAGCGGCCGGCGGGGGCGCCCTCGCCGGGCGCGCGGGTGAAGTTCAACAGCAGGCGCAGAGCGTCGGTCTGCGCCAGCACGCGGGCCGCCGGGTCCCAGCGCGCCACGAACTCGGCGGCATCCTGGCCGGAGAGGGGCTGCAGCCCGGCTTCGAGGGCGCGGGCGGTGTCATCGTCGAAGCGCAGGAACGCGCTGGTGAACTGCTCGTCCAGGATGGGTGCGCCGGTGAACAGGGTCATGGAGATGCGGTCGGGCTGATCGGGCGGAGTCAGCAGCACCTCCCCGTGGCCCTCGAAGTAGGCCCCCGTGATGCGGCCGTCCACCGCCTGGGTGAAGGCCAGGGTGCCGTCGTCGAAGGAGAGGTGGATGTCCTCGCGATCCAGGGAGGCGTCGCGCACGCTGTAGACCTGGGCGGCGTCCAGGCCGACGCTGCTGAGGCGGCGGTAGAGTTCCTGGGCGGAGCCCGCCGGGGCAGCCGCCTGGGCCGGCGCCGCCGGCGCTGCCGCCAGCAGCGCCAAGGCCAGCACCGCCATCCCCACCCGGGAGCGGTCTCTGGGTACCAACTCTCGCACTTCAGCCGGCCTCCACTTTGTTGCTAGAATGCGCCCTCGTGCGCTTCCGTGTCATCCTCTTCGGGCTGCTGGCCGTCGCGGTGTCGGCGGCGGACACCATCCACTTGAAGAACGGCCGCCGCATCGTGGCCGACAAGGTGCGGACCTCCGGCGACCACGTCGAGTACCAGATCGGGGACAACACCTTCGCCATCCCCAAGTCCCTGGTGGACCACATCGACGCCGGGGGCGTGCCCGGGGCGGCCCCAGGGGATGCCCTCCCCGCCCTCGTGCCCCAGACCCAGATCAAGGGCTGGGAGGACCTGCGCGCCAAGTTGATCCACGACGGCAAGGTGGACCCGGCGGCGCTGGCCGCGCTCGACAAGGCCGGCGACCCTGAATTGGCGGCGGCCGCCTACTTCGTGGCCGGGGCCTTCGAGGCCGGGAACGGGCGCGCCGAGCCCGCCCGCCTCGACCTGGAGCAGGCGCTGCGCTACCAGCCCAACAACGCGATCATCCTGGCCAACTACGCCAACGTGCTGCTGGCGCTGCGGCGCTTCGCCGAAGCCGTGCCCTACGCCGAAAAGGCGGTCCGCCTGGCCCCCGACTCCTTCGATGCCCAGGCGGTGCTGGGCGTGGCCTACTTCCAGAGCGGCCGCACCAAGGAGGCCATCGCCGCCTGGAAGCGCGCGCTCGCCCTCCAGCCCAATGCCACGGTGCAGGGCCTGCTCGACAAGGCCGAGCGCGAGCAGGCGGTGGAAAGCAACTTCGGCGAGCAGGAGAGTTCGCACTTCATCCTGCGCTTCGAGGGCGGGCAGAGTTCGCCGCGGCTGCGCCGCCAGATCCTGGAGACCCTGGAGGCCCACTACAGCGAGCTGGTGGGCACGCTGGGGGCCGAGCCCCGCGACGCCATCTCCGTCACCCTCTACACCAACCAGGCCTTCTTCGACGTGACCGCGGCCCCCTCCTGGACCGGCGCCCTCAACGACGGAAAGCTGCGCATCCCCATCGAGGGCAAGGAGGAGGTGGACTCGGAACTCTCGCGCGTGCTCAAGCATGAGTTGGCCCACTCCTTCATCAACCAGATCACTCACGGCCGCTGCCCGGTGTGGCTGAACGAGGGCGTGGCCATGGCGGTGGAGCCGCGCAGCTCGGCGGGCTACGGGCGCGAGCTGGCCCGGGTCTTCGCCACCCAGACCAACATCCCGCTCAACCAGCTGGAAGGCTCCTTTCTGAACTTCTCCCCGCAGCAGGCGGCCGTGGCCTACGCCGAGTCGCTGGCGGCGGTGGAGTACATCCGCGACACCTACGGCATGAGCGACGTGCAGCGCATCCTGCAGCGCATCGGCGAGGGCGCTTCCACCGAGTCGGCGCTGCGGGCCACCATCCACGACGGCTACGCCCAGCTCCAGGACGAGATCGCCGCCTACCTGAAACGCACCTACGGCGACTAGCCCGCTCCCAGCCTTAGACACCGCCCGCGGCCATGCGGCCCATTGCCCCATTGAGGGGAAGGCCGCGATGTGATAACGTTCAGGCCCTCCCCACCCGGACCACGCAATGAGCATGAAGACATTGTTCCGCGGCAGCGCGCCCTCCAAGCAGCTCCGCCAACCCGCGCCCACCATCGTGCCGCAACTGCAGAGCGTGCAGATCGCCGCCGCCTACCGCGCCGCGCGTCTGGGCGGCGACTTCTATGACTTCGTGACCACGGAGTCGCAGCGCCTGGTCTTCCTGCTCATGGACATCGCCGGCAAGCGCGACCAGGCCCTCAACATCGCCGCCGCCGTGCAGGACCGCTTCCGCGCCGAGGCCGCGCAGTACATGGGCCCCAACATGCTCAACCAGTCGGACGCGCTCACTGAGCTGCTGCTGGGGCTGAACCGCACCGTGCTCGACGCCTCCGGCGGGGTGCGCTGCGCTCCCACCTTCCTGGGCTGTTATGACGAGCCCATGGGCACGCTCTGGTACCTCAACGCCGGGCATCCTTCCGGCCTGGTGCGCGACCAGGAGGGCGTCACCCTGCTGGAAGCCAACGGCATCCCCCTGGGCCTGTTCTCGCACTCCACCCACGACGCCCAGATCTGCGTGCTGCAGCCCGGCGCCTCCGTGGTCATCCCTTCCAAGGGACTGGTCGAGGCCAAGGGCAAGGGCGGAGAGTTCGGCATCGAGCGCCTGAAGGAGTCCTTGCAGGCCGGCTCCTTCTCCACCGCCTACGATCTCTGCCAGACCGTCCTCAACGCGGTGGAGAGCTTCGGCAAAGGCACGCCGCAGAACGACGTCACCATCCTGGGCCTGATCCGCTCCTGAACTGTCTGCGCCCGGACCTTGGGGGGATGGCGGGATTTGCTGCGCTTTTTCGCGGGTGCTAGCATGCGGCTAGCGCCCACGCTGTCCGGCCCGGCAGGCACCAGCCCAGCGTCTTCGCGATCGCGGCGGGAGGTCTTCCATGAAAAAGAAAACCTGGATCCTGGTGGCCGCCGTGGCTGCGGGGATCGTGCTCGTGCTGCTCGCCCTGCCCCTGCTGGTCAACGTGGACGCCTATCGCCCCATCATCCAGAGCCAGTTGAGTTCCTCGCTGGGGCGCGAGGTGAGCATCGGCCACCTCAGCCTCTCGCTGCTGGCGGGCGGCATCTCCGCCCGCGACATCACCATCGCCGACGATCCCGCCTTCAGCAACACGCCCTTCCTGCACGCCCAGTCGCTGGACGTGGGCGTGGACCTGCTGCCCATGATCTTCTCCCGCTCCCTGAAGGTGCACTCGCTGACCCTGGAGCAGCCGGAGGTGACGCTGCTGCACTCGGCCGCGGGACGCTGGAACTTTTCCAGCCTGGGGCAGCCCGGCAGGCCGGGCAAGAAGGGTCAGCCACCCAGCGAGGCATCTTCTTCCAGCAACTTCTCGGTGGGCAAGCTGCGGGTGGTGGACGGCAAGATCACCGTGGGCGAGAGCGGGCGCAGCGCCCGCCGCACCTACGAGAAGGTGAACCTGGAGGCGGAGAACATCTCCTTCGACTCGGTGATCCCCTTCACCCTGGAGGCGGTCACGCCCGGCGGCGGCAAGCTCAGCCTGGGAGGCAAGGCCGGCCCCATCGACCGCCAAGACACGGCCGCTACCCCGCTCGACGCCACTCTCAAGGTCGAGCACATGGACCTGGGGGCCACCGGCTTCCTCGATCCCTCCTCCGGGCTGGGCGGCAGCCTCGACCACACCGGCACCATCAAGTCCGACGGCAGGACGCTGCACGCGGAAGGCACGGCCAGCGTGGACAAGCTCAAGGTGGTGAAGAGCGGCCAGCCCGCCCGCCAGCCCGTCAAGCTGGACTACGCCACCGACTACAGCTTCCCGCGCCAGTCCGGCGAGTTGACGCGCGGCGACCTGCACACCGGCTCCAGCACCGCGAAGCTTTCCGGCAGCTACAGCACCCGCGGCGACTCCACCGTGCTCAACATGAAGCTGCGCGGCGACAGCCTGCCGGTCGGCGACGTGGAGGGCGTGCTGCCTGCCTTTGGCGTGATCCTGCCCTCGGGCTCGCGGCTGGAAGGCGGCACCGCCAGCGCCAATCTCGCCCTACAAGGGCCGCTCGACCGCCTGGTGACTTCGGGGCCGGTGAGCGTGAGCAACACCCGCCTGGCGGGCTTCAACCTGGGCTCCAAGATGTCGGCCATCGCCGCCCTCACCGGCCTGAAGACTGGCTCCGACACCGTCATCCAGTCCATGAGTTCCAACCTGCGGGTCGCCTCCGAGGGAGTGCGCGCCGACAACCTGAACATCGTGATCCAGGACCTGGGCACGGTGACGGGCGCGGGCACCATCGGCGCCAACAACGCCCTCAACTTCCGCATGCTGGCCAAGCTGGCCAACGGTGGCGGGCTGGTCGGCGGCATGGGCCAGATCCTCAGCATGGGACAGCAGCAGGGCACCATTCCCTTCCTCATCCAGGGGACCACGTCCTCGCCGATCTTCGTGCCGGACGTGGCCGGACAACTGACCAACACCATGGGCGCGCCCGCGCAGGGCGTAGGCGGGATCCTGGGCGGCCTGCTGGGCGGGGGGCAGCAGCAACAACAGCAGCAACAGAAGAAGAAGCCGCACTAGATCGGGGTTGTCGAATTCAGCCGTCCCTTACACAACCCAGACGCCCAGAAGGATTCTGCCGAACACTTGGCTCCCCTCACTTCGCGTTCTTCACATACTTGTCCAGAAACTCGGCGATCGCGCTGTAGCCCCGGATTCGGTTGCTGCGCTTGGCCATGCCGTGGCCCTCGTCGGGAAAGGCGATGTACTCCACCGGCACGCCCCGCTCCTTCACCTTGGCCACCATCTGGTCGGCCTCTTCCTTGGGCACGCGGGGATCGTTGGCGCCCGCGATCACGAAGAGCGGCGCCCGGATCTTGTCCACGTAGTGGATGGGCGAGATGGAGGCCATGAACTCGGG
>DASPRL010000168.1 GCA_035624475.1 Terriglobales bacterium | reverse complement strand
CATGGCCGATCTGGCTTCCAGCGAACATAGGCCCGATACCTCCGAAGCGCGGGCCTACAACCGCATCCGGCGGCGGCTGAGCCTCGCCGACGCCGTGCTCGGCTTCGCCCTGCTCCTGCTGCTGCTGGCCACGGGCTGGAGCCAGGACCTGCGCGATCTGGCCCTGCGTCTGGCTTCCGCGCACTACGCCCTCGCGCTGCTGGTGTACGTCGCGCTGCTGGCGGTGCTGGCCAAACTCGCCGGGCTGGGCTTGGACCTCTACTCCTTCCGCCTGGAGCACCGCTACCAGCTCTCCAACCAGAAGCTCGGTTCCTGGGTCTGGGACGAGATCAAGGGGATGCTGGTGGGCTTGGTGCTCGGCGGCATTCTGGCCGAGGCCGTCTACTTCATCCTGCGGCAGTGGCCGGAACGCTGGTGGCTGATCGCCTGGGGCGTCTTCCTGGCGCTCTTCGTCCTCTTCGCCCAGATCGCGCCGGTGGTGCTTTTCCCGCTCTTCTACAAGTTCACGCCGCTGGAAGACCAGGAACTCAAGGACCGCCTGCTGCGGCTGAGCCAGCGCGCCGGCGCGCGCGTGCGTGGCGTCTACGAGTGGAAGCTCTCGGAGAAGAGCAAGAAGGCCAACGCGGCGCTGGTGGGCCTGGGCAGGACGCGGCGCATCATCCTGGCCGACACGCTGCTGGCCGGCTACTCCGCCGACGAGATCGAGTCCATCCTGGCGCACGAACTCGGCCACCACGTCCACCAGCACATCCCCAAGAGCATCGTGGTGGAGGCGGGGATCTCGCTCCTCGGCTTCTGGCTGGCGGGGCGGGTGCTGGCGCTCTCGGTCGCACGCCACTGGTTCGCCTCGCTCGACGACTTTGCCAACCTGCCGCTGTTGCTCCTGGTCTCGAGCGCACTCTCGCTGCTGCTGATGCCGGCGATGAACGCCTACTCGCGCAGCAAGGAGCGCGAGGCCGACCGCTACGCGCTCGACGCCACGGGGCGGGCCGCGCCCTTCATCTCCTCCATGAACAAGCTGGCGGAGCAGAACCTGGCCGAGCGCGAGCCCGCGGCCTGGGTGGAGTGGCTCTTCCACTCGCATCCTGCCATCTCCAAGCGCATCGCAGCCGCGGAAAACTGGGAAAAACGAAAAGCTTCAGCCACGGATTGACACGGATTCCCGCGGATCGTTCTCGAGTTTTTCTTGATCCGTGTTGATCCGTGTCAATCCGAGGCTGATTCTTCTATTTGCGCGCGGCCAGCAGGGCTTCCACTCGGCGCAGGTCCTCTTCCGTGTCCACGCCCACGGTGTCGAAGGGCGTCTCGGCCACGTGGATGGAGATGCCGTTCTCCAGGAAGCGCAATTGCTCCAGGCGCTCCGTGCGCTCTAGCTGGGACTCGGGCAGGGAACAGAAGCGGTCGAGCGCGGCCTGGCGGTAGGCGTAGAAGCCCAGGTGCTTGTAGTAACGGATCTCTTCGGTGCCGTCGCGGTCGTACGGTATGGTCGAGCGGGAGAAGTAGAGAGCGCGGCCGGCGGCGTCGGTCACGACTTTGACCGCGTTGGGATTGACCACGTCGTGGGCGGCGGCGCGGGTCTTGAGGGTGCCCACCGGAATGGCCGGGTCCTGCATGAGCGCGAGCAGCGCGGCCACGTGCTCGGCGCGGGCCAGGGGCTCGTCGCCCTGCACGTTGAGATAGACGTCGGCCGCGAGCGACTGCGAAACCTCGTGCACGCGCTCAGTGCCGCTCTTGTGCTTCTCGGAGGTGAGGCGCGCGTTCCAGCCATTCTTCCGGCAGAGCGCCAGGACCTCGTCCGAATCCGCGGCCACGATCACCTCGGCTAGGCCGGGCGCGGCGCGCACCGCCTCGACCACGTGGGCCAGCATGGGCCGCCCGGCGATCGGGCGCAGCACCTTGCGGGGCAGACGCTTGGAAGCCAGGCGCGCGGGTATGATGGCGACCGCTTTCATCGGCCGCTATTGTAACGGAGAGGCCGGTTTGACACCCTTTGCGAGCGCCTCTTAGAATCGAGTTGGTCGTGCGCGGGCCCTCCTGGTTTCTCCTCACAAGTGGCGGTGTAGCTCAGGTGGTTAGAGCGAGGGTCTCATAATCCCTAGGTCGTTGGTTCGAGTCCAACCGCCGCCACCAAGATCTCTGAGATTCCTCGCAACGAGCGCTCGGGATCTCGGCTGCGGGCTCACGCCCGCAAAGCGCCTCAACCTCTTGACCGCGGGCGGGCGCAGGCGTAGCCTCCGGCGGAGGGTGGCGGTGTTCACTCCCACCCCAGGAGGCAGGGCATGGATTTTCTGACCGCTCTCTGGCTTCCCATCCTGCTGTCGGCGGTGATCGTCTTCGTCGCCAGCTCCATCCTGCACATGGTGCTGCCCTACCACCGCAGCGACTACAAGAAACTCCCCGAGGAGGACAAGCTGCTCGCCACCCTGCGCGGGGCCGGCCTGCAGCGTGGCCTCTATTTCTTCCCCTTCTCCACCCACAAGGAGATGAAGTCGCCCGCCGTGATCGAGAAGTTCAAGCAGGGGCCGGTGGGGACGATGACCGTCCTGCCCAGCGGGCCGCCCGCCATGCCCAAGTTCCTGGGACTGTGGTTCTGCTATTGCCTGATCATCGGGTTCTTCGTCGCCTACCTGGCCTGGCACACGCTTCAGCCCGGGACGCACTACCTGGTGGTCTTCCGGGTGGTGGGCACGGCCGCTTTCCTGGCCTATGGCCTGGGACATCTCAGCAACGGCATCTGGAAGGGCCAGCCCTGGGGCGTGGTCATCAAGGAAGTGATCGACGGGCTGATCTACGGCCTGCTGACGGCGGGAACCTTCGGCTGGCTGTGGCCGCACTAGGGGCCGAGCCGGGAAACCCGGCCCCCCGCCCCTTTCCGGCATCAAACAGGGTATAATCACCAGAACCCACACCCACGGAGTTGCTGTAGCAAAACACCCCGATGTCGAAGCCAATCAAGATTCTCCTGCTCGCCCTTTCCACCCTGATCGTACTGTTCACCGTCGCCGGAGGCCTGGGAGTGCGGGCCGCGGGCGGAGACGGCGCCTACCGCCAGCTCCAGGTCTACGATGAGGTGCTGACCCGCATCCGCAGCGAGTACGTGGAAGAGCCCAACATGACCCAGGTGACCGACGGCGCCCTGCACGGGCTGCTGGAGTCCCTGGACGCCAACTCCAGCTACCTGACCCCGGCCGAGTACAAGTCGTACAAGGAGCGCAAGGGCACGGCCAAGGCGGGCATCGGGGCGACCCTGTCGAAGCGCTTCGGCTATGCGGCGGTGATCTCGGTGATCCCGGGCGGGCCGGCGGACAAGGCGGGCCTGGAGGACAGCGACATCCTGGAAGCCATCGCGGGCAAGAGCACGCGCGACATGTCGCTGGCCGAGATCCGCACCGTGCTCTCGGGCGAGCCCGGCTCCACCATCCTCGTCTCGGTGGTGCGGGCACGGCGGGTGGAGCCGCAGAAGATCACCCTCACCCGCGACGCGGTGAAGATCCCGCCCGCCAGCGAGCGCATGATGGAAGACGGCGTCGGCTACATCAAGCTGGACGCCCTGCCCAAGGGCATGAGCCAGGAGGTCGCCGCCCGGGTGAAGAGCCTGCAGCACGCGGGCGCCAAGAAGCTGGTGCTCGACCTGCGCAACGTCTCCGAGGGGGACGAGTCCGAGGGCATCGCCCTGGCCAACCTCTTCCTCAGCAAGGGCACCATCACCTACCTGCAGGGGCAGAAGTATCCGCGCGAGACCTTCACCGCCGACCCCCAGAAGACGCTGTGGACGGGGCCGCTGGCGGTACTGGTGAACCGGGGCACGGCAGGGGCGGCCGAGATCGCGGCCGCGGCCATCCTCGACAACGCCCGCGGCGACGTGGTGGGCGACAAGACTTTCGGGGTGGGCTCGGTGCAGAAGCTGATCGAGATCCCCGACGGCTCGGCGCTCATCCTGTCGGTGGCCAAGTACTACGAGCCCAACGGCAAGGCCATCCAGGATGCGGCGGTGACGCCCAGCGTGCTGGTGGCCGACGCCTCCGACGATAGCGTGAACCCGGACGACGACAACGCCGCGCCGCCGGTAGAAGAGCCCAAGAAGGAGACTCCCAAGGAAGACCTGCAACTGCAGAAGGCCCTGGAGACGCTGAAGAAGGGCACGCAGAAGGCGGAGGCAGAGGCGCCGGCCGCGGGGCAGCCCCCGATGGCGCAACCCGCCGGCGTACCGCGCTAGATTCTCTTAGCGATTCTTCCGGCCGCGGCCCAGCGCCGCGGCCGTTTTGTTTCCAGGCGGGTGGCCCATCCTTCCGCGGGTGAGTATATCCCGAAAGCAGAACAGGCGGGGGTGGCCCATCCTTTGCCGGCCCGGAGCGCAGGCGACGGGCGTTCGTGGCAAAGGGTGGGAAGGGCAGAATCATGTGCGGCCCGGTCCGGCGCGCCGCGTGCTATCCTGAAATCCGGACTCCGCGCGCATGGAATCGCTGTTCTCAAGTCTGCCGCCGGTGCAGGTAGCCGGGCGGAAGCTGGTGGGCCGGGTGGTCTTCGGTCTGCTGCTGGTGGGCGCGGCCCTGCTGGGGAGCCTGTCCGGGCTGCTGATCGTCTATTCCACCGACCTGCCCCAGGTGGACGCGCTGGAGCGATTCCGCCCCAGTTCCGTCACCCTGCTCTACGACGACCAGAACCGGGTGATCGGCTCCTTCGCGCTGCAGCGCCGCATCCTCGACAACTACGACGACTTCCCCAAGGTGCTGCGCGATGCGGTGATCTCCATCGAGGACAAGGACTTCGAGCGCCACTGGGGCGTGAACTTCGGGCGGGTGCTGAGCGCCGCCTACCGCGACATGACCACGGGAGGACGCTCGCAGGGAGCCTCCACCCTGACCATGCAGCTCTCCCGCAACCTCTTTCTCTCTCCCGACCGCACCTACCGGCGCAAGATCCAGGAGGTCATGCTGGCCATCCAGATCGAGCGGCGCTTCACCAAGCCGCAGATCTTCGCCATGTACGGCAACCAGATCTTCCTGGGGCACGGGGTGTACGGCTTCGAGGCGGGAGCGCAGTTCTACTTCAGCAAGAAGGCCAAGGACCTGACCCTGCCGGAGGCGGCGCTGCTGGCAGCCCTGCCCAAGGCTCCCAACGCCTACTCCCCCATCGAGCATCCCGACAAGGCGCTGCGGCGGCGCAACCTGGTGATCGACAACATGCTGGAGGACGGCAAGATCACGGTGGCGCAGGCCGCCCAGGCCAAGGACGCGCCCCTGGGCCTGAACCTGCGCTATGACACCAACTCGGTGGCGCCCTGGTTCGCCGAGGAGGTGCGCCAGTACCTGGAGAAAAAATACGGCAGCGACGAGGTGCACGAGGGCGGGCTGCGGGTCTACACCTCGCTCGACCTGGACCTGCAGAACGCGGCCACGCAGGCGCTGCGCGACGGCCTGGCCACCTACGAACGCCGCCACGGCTGGAAGGGGAACCTGCCCAACGTGGCCGCCTCCGGCGACACGGTGGAGAGCTACCAGGATCCCGACTGGATCGAGCCCATCGCCGTGGGCGGCTACGAGCATGCCCTGGTCACGCAGGTGACGCCCGCCGCCGCGACCGTGAAGTTCGGGCCCTTCACCGCCAGCCTGGGCGCCAAGGACATCACCTGGACGGGGCGGCGCTCGCCCAAGGAGTTGTTCAAGTCCGGCGACGTGGTGTACGTGAAGATCCTCTCGCTCCAGGCCGACCATACCGCCCAGGTCAGCCTGGAGCAGGATTCCGGGACCCAGGGAGCGCTGATCGCCCTGGACAACGCCACCGGCGACATCCTGGCCATGGTGGGGGGGCGGGACTTCGACCGCTCCAAGTTCAATCGCGCCACCCAGGCCCTGCGCCAGGTGGGCTCCTCCTTCAAGCCCTACATCTACACCGCCGCCATCGACGCCGGCTACACCCCGGACGACACCATCCTGGACGCGCCCGTGACCTTCCCCAGCTCGTCGGGTCCGTACTCGCCCCACAACTACGACAACAAGTTCGAGGGAGTGATCACGCTGCGGCGGGCGCTGGCGCAGTCGCGCAACATCCCGGCGCTGAAGCTGGCCGCCAAGGTGGGCATCCGCACCGTGATCGACTACGCCCACCGCTTCGGCATCACCACCGACATCCCGCCCTTCCTGCCGGTGGCGCTGGGCGCCGCCGACATGACCGTGATCGAGCACACCGCCGCCTTCACCACCTTCCCCGACGACGGGGTGCGCGTGGTGCCGCGCTACATCCGCAAGGTCACCGACTACGACGGCAAGGTGCTGGAGGAGAACTACCCCGAGGTGCAGGACGTGGTCAGCGCGCGCACCGCGCGCATCATGACCTCCATGCTGCAGGAGGTGGTGCAGCACGGCACCGGCTACCAGGCCGCCAAGCTCAAGCATCCCCTGGCGGGCAAGACCGGGACCACCAACGATTTCACCGACGCCTGGTTCCTGGGCTTCTCGCCCTCCCTCACCTGCGGGGTGTGGGTGGGCTTCGACGAGAAGAAGACGCTGGGCAACAAGGAGACCGGGGCCATGGCGGCCCTGCCCATCTGGATGAGCTTCATGAAGGTGGCCATCCAGGGGCATCCCGACGAAGAGTTCCTGTCGCCGCCCACGCTGCCGCCGCCGGCGGTGGCCGAGCAAGTGACCACCCCCGACCATGCTCCCGGCGGGGACACCGAGAACCACTAGGGCACGCTCCGGAGGGCCGACGCCGGTCTCAGGGGCTGAATCACGCGATGCTCAGATGGTGCTCCAACGAGGGATGCCCGGCGGCGCCGGCGAGGAGTAGGCTGCCCAGTATCTCTCCCCTGCGATCCCGTCCTGCGGTTGGAGGCGCGTCATGCGGATGCCTGCGAGGCGCACTGCTCTTCGCTGCAATGTGCTGGCTCTTGTGGTTGGAATCGCGGTCCCGCTGCTGGGCCATCCCCTGGCTTCGGCGCAGACCGGCGGGGCGCCCACGCGGCCGGAACTGGTGCTGCAAACCGGCCACACCGCTCCGGTGCTGGCGGGTGCGCTGAGTCCGGACGGACGCTGGGTGGCCTCCGGGGGCTCCGATGCCACGGTCCGGCTGTGGGAGTTGGCGACCGGGCGCGAGCTGCGCGTCCTCACCGGACACACCGACCAGGTGGCTTCGGTGGCCTTCAGCCCGGATGGGCGCTGGCTCGCTTCCGGATGCTGGGACCAGACGGTCCGGCTGTGGGAGGTGGCGACCGGCCGCGAGATCCACACCTTGACCGGCCACAGCGGTCCCGTCTTCTCCGTGGCCTTCAGCCCGGACGGGCGCTGGCTGGCCTCCGCCAGCGACGACGGCACCATCAAATTATGGGATCCCGGCAGCGGCCGCGAGGTCCGCACCCTGAGAGGACACCGCCTGGGCTTGGTGGCGGTGGCTTTCAGCCCGGACGGGCACTGGCTGGCTTCCGGGAGCGTCGACAAGACCATCAAGCTGTGGGAGGTGGCCACGGGGCGCGAGATGCGCACCTTCACCGGGCACGCTTCCAAGGTGAACTCGGTGGCCTTCAGCCCGGATGGGCGCTGGCTGGCCTCGGCCAGCGACGACAAGACCGTCAAGCTGTGGGACACGGCCACGGGGCGCGAACTGCGCACCCTGGCCGGGCACAGCGCCCAGGTGAACGGGGTGGCTTTCAGCCCCGACGGGCGCTGGCTGGCCTCTGCCAGCTTCGACAAGACGGTCAAGCTCTGGGACGTTGCCACGGGAAGCGAACTGCGTACCCTGGTGGGGCACAGATACTGGGTCCTTTCCGTGTCCTTCAGCGCGGATGGGCGCTGGCTGCTTTCGTCCAGTTGGGACCACACCCTCAGGCTCTGGGAGACCGCCAGCGGTCGCGAAGTGCGCGTCTTCACCGGATACACCAACAGCCCCTTCGTCGTCGCCTTCAGTCCCGACGGACGCTGGCTGGCCTCCGGGACCTGGAACGCGACCATTCGGGTGTGGGAGGTGGCGACGGGGCGCGAACTCCGCCCCCTGACCGGGCACAAGGACACGATCTCTTCGCTGGCCTTCAGCCCCGACAGCCGCTGGCTGGCCTCGGGGAGTTGGGACAAGACCATCAAGCTGTGGGAAGTGGCCACGGGGCGCGAATTGCGCACGCTGGCCGGAAACACGACCCAGGTGAGTTCGGTGGCCTTCAGCCCCGACGGGCGCTGGCTGGCCTCCACCAACGAGGACCCCAGCACGCAGAAGGGCACCGACACCACCGTCAAGATCTGGGACGTGGCCACGGGCCGCCAGGAGCGCACCCTCGCCGGACACACGAATCAACTGAACTCCGTGGCCTACAGTCCCGATGGGCGCCTGCTGGCTTCCACCGGCTATGACAAGACCATCCGGCTGTGGGACGCAGCCACGGGCCGCCCACTGCGTGTCCTGACCGGCCACGACAGCACGGGATGGAACAAGGTCTGGGCCGTGGTCTTCAGCCCAGATGGCCGCCTGCTGGCCTCGGCGGGGTCCGACCATGTCGTCAAACTGTGGGACGTGGCCAGCGGCCGGGAACTGCGCACCCTGGCCGGCCACAGCAATCAGGTCTACGCCTGCGCCTTCAGTCCGGACGGGCGCTGGCTGGCCTCCGCCAGCTACGACCACACCATCAAGCTGTGGGATGTGGCCACGGGGCGAGAGCTGCGCACGCTCACCGGCCACACCAGTTCGGTGGGGAGCGTGGCCTTCAGCCCCGACGGACACTGGCTGGCCTCCAGCAGCGAAGACAGCAGCCTGCGTCTCTGGGAGCCGGCCAGCGGCCAGGAGGTGGCCTCCCTGATCACCATGCGCAGCAGCAGCGACTGGCTGGCGGTCACGCCCGACGGCCTGTTCGACGGCTCCGAGCAGGGCATGAAGGACCTGGTGACCTGGCGCATCGGCGACCATGTCTATCCTCCGGACAAGTTCTTCGCCGACTACTACACGCCCGGCCTGCTGGCGCGCATCCTCGCCGGAGAGCGGCCCAGGCCCACGGTGGACATCGCCAGCCTCAAGCTGCCGCCTGCTGTGCGCATCCTCTCGCCGGCCGCGGGCACGGTGAAGAGCGACCGCGCGCTGGTGACGGTGGAGGTCAAGGACCAGGGCGGAGGCATCGCCGGCGTCAGCCTCTACCAGAACGGCAAGCTGGTGGACGCGCGCGAGGCCGGCCGCGGCTTCCAGAGCGCCTCCGACACCTACGCCTTCGAGGTCGAATTGGTCCCGGGCGAGAACGTGCTCAAGGCCGTGGCCACCAGCAAGGAGCGGGTGGAGTCGAATGACGACGCGGTGCGCCTGGTGCTGGATGCCCCGCCGCCGTCCAAGCCCATCCTGCACCTGCTGGTGGTGGGCGTGAACCAGTATGAAGATTCGGAGCTGAACCTGAACTTCGCGCGCCAGGACGGCGAGGCCATCGCCCGCTTTTTTGAGACCCACGAAGAGAGGCTGTTCTCTTCGGTGGACGCGGTCACGCTCTTCGACGACCAGGCCACCCAGGCCAACCTGCGCGCCGCGCTGGAGAAGCTCACCCACGACGCTAAACCGGAAGACGTTCTGCTCATCTATCTTGCCGGGCACGGGGTCGGGCTGGAGCAGCAGTTCTACTTCCTGCCCCACGAGATGCACATCGAGGGCGACGACGAGGCCGCCATCCGCCAGTACGGGGTCTCGGCGCTCACCCTGGGCGACTACCTGCGGCGCATCCCGGCGCTCAAGCAGGTGCTGATCCTGGACGCCTGCCAGTCGGAGACGGCGCTGCCGGTGCTGGCCAAGCTGGTGACCTTCCGCGGGCTGGGCAGCCCGGAGCGCAAGGCCACGCAGATGCTGGCGCGCGCCAACGGCGTCTACCTGCTGGCCGCTTCCACCAAGCAGCAGTACGCCGCCGAGGTGCCGCAGCTCGGCCACGGTGTGCTGACCTACGCGCTCTTGAGTGGGCTGGGAGAGAAAGGCGAGCCGCAGGCGCCCGCGAACCCGGAGGGCATGATCACGGTGCTGTCGCTGCTGCAGTACGTGAACCAGCAGGTCCCCGACCTCACCGAGCAGTACCAGCACGCCAAGCAGTATCCGGTGAGCTTCAACACCGGGATGGACTTCCCGCTGCTCGTGCGCTAGCGTCCGGTGACCGCGGCCGAGGCGTGCTCCACGGCGACGAAGCTCTCGTCGAGGATGCGCACGGCCTCGTCCACGTCGCTCTTGGCGATGTTGAGCGGCGGGGACATGCGCAGGCAGTTGCCGTAGAAGCCGCCCTTGCCGATGAGCAGGCCGCGTTCGCGCGCCGCTTCCATCACCGCGTTGGTGGCGGCGGGAGCAGGCTGCTTGGACTTGCGGTCCTCCACCAGCTCCAGGGCCTGCATCAGGCCCATGCCGCGCACGTCGCCGATGAGCGGGTGCTTGTCGGCCAGCGCCTCCAGCTTCTCGCGCCAGTAGGCGCCGACCACGGCCGCGTTGCTGCGCAGGTCGTCTTCCTCGATCACGTCGATGACCGCTTTGGCGGTGGCGCAGGTCACGGGATTGCCGCCGAAGGTGGAGATGGTCAGCCCCTGGAAGGAGTCGGCGATCTCGGGTCGCGTCACGGTCAGGCCGACGGGCTGGCCGTTGGCCAGGCCCTTGGCCGAGGTCAGGATGTCGGGCTCCACCTCCCAGTGCTCGATGCCGAACCACTTGTGCCCGGTGCGGCCCCAGGCGGTCTGCACCTCGTCGGCGATGAAGTCGCCGCCGTACTGCTTCACGATGTTGAAGGCGAGCTTGAAATATTCCTTGGGCGGAGTGATGAACCCGCCCACGCCCTGGATAGGCTCGGCGATGAAGGCGGCGATGCGCCCCGAGGTGGAGAACTGGATCACCTGCTCCAGGTCCTTGGCGCAGGCCACCTCGCACTCCGGATACTTCAGTCCCAGCGGGCAGCGATAGCAGTAGGGGTTCATGGCGTGCACGATGCCGACCTCGATGGTGGCCTTGCGCCAGGTGTGCATGCCGGTGAGCCCGCGGGCCAGGGAAGAGCGCCCGCTGTAACCGTGGCGCAGGGCCACGACCTCGAGATTGCCGGTGTGCATGCG
>DASPRL010000167.1 GCA_035624475.1 Terriglobales bacterium | reverse complement strand
CAGGTTGTGGGCGGTGAAGGGATGGCCCACTCCTGCCATCACCGAAGCCCGGGTGAATCCGATCTCCAGGTTCGGCGTGGGATGGAAGCTGATCTTCTGCAGATTGAAGAAAGGCCGCGCCGGGAACTGGTGTCCCGAGAGTTTGCCGAACAGGAACTCGGACTTGATCTCGCCCAGATACTTGAAGATCCAGGGCAGCACCAGCGGCCGGATGCGGGTCAGGCGCAGCATGTACATGGAATCGGGGTTGTCGCCCAGCATCAGGGGCGCGCTCTCCCCCGGCCCCAGCCACAGGCTCTCTTTGCCGAAGCTCAGAGCATACGACCCCAGTTGCACCCCGGCATACATCTCGATCGGCTCGAAGCGGTCGGTGGTCGGGATCGGAGTCGCGGGCTGCACCGGATTGGAATCCAGCGAGGCGATCAGAGTCCGCTGCGCCAGGGTGAGAGGCCCGCGTCCGGGCGCGTGCTGGTATTCGCCGCTGGCGTAGAAGAAGAACGGCCCCGCCACGGCGCTTCCCGACGCCCCTACGATGACGTTGTCGCCCTGGTCGAACGGCCGCCCGTAGTCGTTCCACAGGGTCTGGCCGAAGTGGTAGCTGTCGCGCAGCGGCGTACCGCTGATGTGGCCATAGCGCGTGTAGATGGAATCGAGCTGCGCGCTCTCGTAGTGCTGCCCGTCGCGGCTGAACTCCGCCCGCAACTCGCGGATGGTCTTCTGCACGCTGGAGTCCGCGGGAAGGTCCACAGCATTCTCCGCCGCCTCCTCGGTCTGGCGCAGGCACTCGCGGCGCGTCCACGGCTGCAATCCCAGAAACTGCGTGCGGATGTAGCCCAGCGCGGCCAGCCGCTTCAGCGCCGGATAGACCCAGCTATCCAGCGGCACGAAGGGCGAGCCCAGCTTCTCCGCGTCCACGGGATGGTCGTTCACGAAAGTCCCGAAGTCCATGTCGTCCAGATCGGGATCATGGTGCGCGCGGTAGACCTGCCTCCCGATCAGCCATCCCGCGAAGCTCCCCACCATCACGTCGGCGGGAAAGTGCTGCCGCCCGGTGACGCGGGCGATGCTCACTGCGGTCGCGCCCCCATACACCAGCGCCTTGGTCAGCGGCCCGGGATACTCGTGAGCGATCACTGAAGCTACCGTCCAGCTCAGCATCGCGTGCATCGAGGGAAAGGAGGCGTTGCTCGCCCCCTGAAAGAAGTCCCCCAACCCATCGGTGGCAGTGGGACGCTCTCTTCCCAGCGCCGCTTTCAGGGCCTCATTGACTCCTGCGCTGTTGATCACCGCCTCGGCAGAAAGCAAGCCCGTCTCCCGCCAGCGCGGCCGCCCCTGGTAGGAGCCCACCACATACAGGAAGGCCGGCACCGCCAGCATGGCGCCCAGCCCGGCATTGGCCACGGTGTTGCTGCGGCTGATGGCCTGGGCATTGGACTGTTCCCGCAGCATGTTGTGCCGGTCGCTGTACAGCAGTCCCCCGGTGCTGGCGCCCAGAGGAAGCAGCCAGCTCAGGTCGTGAGGATGAAAGCGTGCGGGGCTGGTCCAGATGTCGCGCTGATCTCCGGGGAGATTGAGGAAGACCTTCTTCAGCGACATGCTGTGGTCGGTGAGGTCCTGCACACTGGCCGACTCTGCGGTAGGCGCGGCCGCCGGGGGCGGTACAGAGGAGCTTTCGGCGGAAGCGGCCGGGGCCGGCCCGCCGTACGCCTCGCGCACCGACTCCTCCCAAGCGCGTCCCACCAACGGGGAAGGCTCACCCGGCGCCAGGGCGCTGGGGCGCGCCGCCGCACGCACGGCCCCGTGCCAGGCCTTGCCGGCGAATCCGGTGGGCTTCCTGCCGCTCCACGACCCCGCTGGCGCGGCCACGGCGGCGACACCGCTGCCCGCCAGCACAGCCGCGAGCCAAACAGTCCGGAGCAAGGAGGGAGTGCCCATGATGGCCAGGAGCCAGGCCGGTAATGGTAGCAGAAGGATCAATGGTCTGAAAAACCGCTTCCCGCGGCCATCTCGGGCCTCCCTCCTGGCGGGCGGCCTCTTTCGAGGCCTGTCAAAACCGGCTTTGCTTCACGGAACGGATGGAATCGATACAGGTGAGGTTGGCCGACTCATTCCAGGTGTGGATGGTCCGGACCTCCGGCTGCCACCCGGGATCGATCCGCCGGATGATCTCTTCGCGGTAGCGGTCAGGAGTGAGTTCCACGATACGGTTGAAGACCAGCGCGCGCCCGTAACCCCCAGCGCAGTCCTGCGACGGACGGAGCAGCATTCCGTTCTCAACGAAGATCCGCCCTGCCGGGCGAGCGGCGCGCAGATCCGACAGCACGGGATTCAGGGGGTGCGGCTCGAACGGACCCAGCGGCGAGGCGGCGTGGAAGAGACAAAGCTCATCCGGCCGGCTGCGGGGCACCGCGACCGCGGCAAACAGCCACCACCGTCCTTGGTGCTGGAGCAAGGTGCTGTCCACGGCGATGATCCCGTCGAGCAATACGCGCTCCAGCTTCCATTCGCCCGGATAGCAGTCGCAGCGGTACAGCCTTACCTGCCCCGCTTCCGCGCTTTCCGGAACCATGTAGACGCGTCCCTCGTGCTCGAAGACGAAGGGGTAGGAGAGGTGAAAGGGCTCCCGCAGTACGCTCAGGGCGGCATCCCAGTCCTGCCGCTCGAAGTTCCAGGGAAGATAGCTGATCGAGCCTCGTCCGATCGGGACCGGGGATTCCTCCAGAAAGATCCCGCGATGCTGGCCGTGCTCGTGAGGAAAGGGATCGGCCCAGCACCGTCCTGGCGGAGCCACCAGCCACTTCATGGTGGTTACGTCCGCTTTGGCGCTCTTGGGTTGCCACCCGATGCACCACTTCGCCGGGCGCAGGCGGTCCCGGGCCCGGTCGGTGATCACGCGCGAGGCCACGCGCAGGCCTGCCCGGGCAACGTCCAGCAACCCGGGGTCGGAGATTCCGAAGTCCCGGGCCCCTATGGGTCCGGGCGGCGCGGCTCCCGCCGCCAGGCGCCGCACCACCCGCAGGGGAAGCTCGGCGGCGCGCCACAGCAGAGCGTCCTGGGTGCGCGCCATCGAGCGTGTGTCCCGCTCGCCCGTGCTCTCGGCCAGCGTGATCTCCTCTCCCGGCGCTCGCTCCACCAGCGCGATGCGCACGTAGGGAGCGAGGACGGCCACCTCGCGCAGCCCCAGGCCGGGCCCACAACCCTGGTACTGCCAAAGCCGCTTGCCCGCAAGCCCTGCCGAGTCGGCGCCCAGAAGGTTGGCGGGATCGAAGACCACGTCTGCCGCTGCGGAGTGTTCCCGGCCCGCTTCGGCCGCCGGCTTGCCTGCCGCGGGCTGCTGATCGAGCGCGTGGGGACGCGGGAAAAAGAACTTCCGGTCGAGCTTGCGGAAGCAGCGCAGCGCCAGCCCGCCCTGGTCGGGCCGGCGTGGCGATCCCACCCGAGTGAGCGCACACGCCCCCGAGGCTTCCAGCAGTTCCACCGAACGCAACGTCCAAGCCGGCATGCGTTCGCCCAGTACCGCCTCGATGCGCAAGTGCTTCATCGGCGCGCGCCTTCAGCCAGCGGGAGCAGAAGCTTGTCGGAAACGTCGTAGCCGACCGCTACCCGCGGGAACGAGACCGCCTTGCCTTGCTGGTAGCTGTGGATGGGGCTCGATCCTCGATAGAAGAAACGCAACCCGCGGACGGCCGCGGCTTCTTCGGCGCCGGCCACAGTGAGGCGCACCGCATCCACGCCCTGGCCGGCAAGCCATCGCAGCAGCTCCGCCAGGATCCATTCCCTCGCACCAGCCGCCGGCTCTTGCGTTCGCGTCCTGAGGATGACGCCGATGCGCTGCCTCTCCGTATCGACGATGCGGGCCAGCGACCAGCCGCGCTCGCTGCCGTCCACCAGGAACCGGTGCACGAAGTACCGGCCGCAGAAGGTCTCGCCAGCCGCCAGCCACCGCGCCATTTGGGAGCTGATCAGCGGCGCCGCCGCCGGGTCACCCGAGGGATCAGGGTGCGGCGGGTCGGAGCCCAACGGCCCCCAAGCCACCTCTCCGCCCCTTGGTGACCGGCTAGCCGGTTTGAACCACCACTGAACGGCGGAGTCGAGCGGCCGACCCAGGGAGCCCAGCCGCCGGCGCGCCCGCAGCACGCGGGCAGAGAGCGGAAGAGCAAAGTGATGCGCGTCCCCCAGATGGGTCCACCCCAGCTTGCTGACGATAGCTACCGTATGTTGGCTGCCCCCGAAGGTCAGTGTCGGCTCCTCGCCCTCCATGGCGCGGCGCAGCAGGGCGACGCCCGTCGCCTGGCCACGGTGCTCGGGCAGGCAATACCAGTCCTGGATCTCGATGACCCGCACCTTGCGGTTCCCGAGCAGGTAGGGGCGTACGAAGCCCCAGCACATGGCCACGCAATCCGCTCCCTCGAACGCCAGTTCGCCGAACTGTTCAGGGAGGTCCAAATAACGCCAGCGAAGGAACTCGGGCGTGTTCGGGCGCTCGGGAAACGCCCTCTGGGCGAGTCTCTGCAATGCCTCGAGGTGCTCGGCGCGGAACCGTTCGCAGCGGATGCTCAAGGGACGTTCTCAGGAGTTCGACCGCACAGCCGGGAGAGCCTGCACCCGGGATTGTGGTCGACCTGGCGCCCTCAAGGCAAGCGAGCGTTTTGTGTCATCGCCGGCGGCCTCACTGGTGGGTGAAGGGGACGATCTTCCAGGCGGGGTCGACGCTGGTGGAGACGAAGGCGGCGCCCACCTTGGTGGCCCCGTTCATGGTCCACACCACCACGCTGGTGGTGGAGTCGTTGCGCCACAGCAGGTCGGC
>DASPRL010000166.1 GCA_035624475.1 Terriglobales bacterium | reverse complement strand
GTAGGGGAAGAGGATGCGCTCCTCCTTCATCATGTGCAGGGTCAGCTCCTGGCTCAGCCCCGCGAACACACGGCGAATCTCGAGCAGTTCGGGATGGTTCTGGCCGTGCACCTTGCAGACCTTCTCCAGCAGCGGCTCCAGCCGCGCCAGTTCCTCGCGCGTGAACTGGTGGTGAGTGTTGATGATGTGCTCGATCAGGCCGGCCAGCGGGACCGCCTGCCAGTCGGTGTTGTGTTCGGACGGCTGGCGGTCGGCTTCCGCCTGCTCCAGCGTTTCGAGAACCTGCTCCACGGAGAGCTTGGCTACGCTGCAGGCCTCCGCCAGGGACTTCTGGCCGCCGCAGCAGTAGTCGATGCCCAACGCCTCGAAGACGCGGGTGCTTGCAGGATGTTCGACCGCCAGCTCGCGCACGGTCTGGGTCGCACTCATGCTCATGGATTCCTTCTCCTTGTCGCTTGTGTGGGATCTCTGGTCAGAGACTTCAGCGCTGCCCGCCACGCCGACCAGCGCTTCCAACTCGGCCAGCAGCTTCTTGGCCTGGTGGTGCTCCTGGATGAGGACTCCGGCGGGCCTGTGTGCCATGGTCTTCGCTCCTGACGAAGCCCATTGTGCCGACCGCAGGCGGGCCCGGCCATGACTTATGTCACAGGCTGTACCTAGCTGATATGAAAGGAGATAGCACCCTACCTACTCGGCGCTCTCCAGCTCGTCCTGGAGCGCCTTGAGGTCGGTGACGACCACCGTCTTGCCGTCCATCTTGATCGCACCCTCGGCCTGGAAGCGGCTGAGGTTGCGCGAGACCAGTTCGCGCACCGTGCCGATCTGCGCTGCCAGTTCCTGGTTGTTGGGCAGCGTGAACTCCAGGCCCTGCGGGGTCTTCTTGCCCTGGTGCTCGGCTAGGCGCACCAGTTGAGCCGCCAGGCGGTGGCGCACCGTGGTGAAGGAGAGTTCTTCGATGATCCCCACCAGGCGGCGCAGGCGCGCCCCCACCACGCGGAGCACCTTCAGCGCCACCTCGGGATGCTCCAGGCAGAGCGCCTGGAAGTCCTTCTTGCTGACAAACAGCATCGTCGAGTCCTCCACCGCCATGGTGGAAGCTGGGTAGGCCCCGCCATCGAAGACCGGCAGCTCGGCTACGGAGCCACCCGTGCGCTCCACGCCCAGCAC
This sequence comes from Terriglobales bacterium, assembly GCA_035624475.1. Lineage (NCBI taxonomy): Bacteria > Pseudomonadati > Acidobacteriota > Terriglobia > Terriglobales > Terriglobales bacterium. The sequence goes on along the minus strand of DASPRL010000166.1, from coordinate 6,843 downwards.
CTGCTCGCGCCCTCCGGCCGAGCTTTTGAAGATGCGGATGGCGCCGCTCTCCACCACCCACAGGCCGGTGCAGGGCTCGCCCTCGGAGAAGATCGTCTCGCCCGCCTGGAACTTGCGGGGCACGGCGCGGGCCGCGAGGAAGGCGACTTCCTCGGGCGCCAGCCCGGTGAAGATGGGCACCTTCTCCAGGATCGCCTGGTGGCTGTTCTTGGCGGCAGGCATGGTGCAGTTCGGCGCTAGGCCGTCCCCTTGACGATGGCTTGGAATCGCGGGCGCATGCGCAGCGAATCCATGGCAGGATCGCTGCCGATCCACTCCCGGTAGCCAAAGCCGTTGCGCACCGCGCGCTCAAGCAAGTCGAGGGCTTCGTCTACATTTCCCGCGAAGGCGTGGGTGCAGGCGACGTTGTACAGGACAGCGGGCTCCTCGGGATCGATGGCCAGGGCGCGTGCCGCCCAGGCCAGACCCTTGTCCCGCTCTCCCAGCCGGCACAGCGCCTGCGAGCCCAGGTAGAGGGCGCGCTCGTCGTCGGGCTGAAGTTGCAGATGCTTCTCCGCGGCTTCCGCGCAGCGGCGGTAGGCGTTGGTAGCGTCGGACCAGCGCCGCAGGCCGTCGCAGCACAGGGCCAGCAGGTTGGGGGACTGGTAGTCCTCTGGGCGAACACTGCAGGCCTGCTCGAAGAGGCGTGCGGCTTCCGCGAGCTTGCCTTGCGCGAAACAGGCGCGCCCGTACATGTAGAAAGCCTCGAACAAGGTGGGGTCGAGGCTGAGGGCGGTCTCGAACTCCCGGCTGGCGGCCTCGAACTGCTGGTCGAGCGAGGCGGCCAGGCCGCGGGCCACGTGGGCTTCGGCCAATTCGGGCTCCAGTTCCAGAGCGCGCCGGCTCTCTTCCTCCGCCTGGCGCAGGTTGGCGCCCGTGGGCTCCCAGAAGATGTAGAGGCAGGAACAGGCATCGGCCACGCCGGCATGGGCGCGCGCGTAGCCGGGATCGATCTCGATGGCGCGCGTGAACATCTGGCGCGCCTGCTCCAGGGACTTGCGCCGCACCTGGTGGAAGGACTGCCGGCCTCGGAGATAGTAATCGTAGGCCCGCACGTCCACCGTCTGCGGCTTCTGGATGGCCTTCTTCTCGCGCTCGCTCAGCACCACCTGCAGCGCCTGGGCGATGTTCTGCGCGATCTCGTCCTGGATGGCGAAGACGTCCTCGAGCTGGCGATCATAGCGCTGCGCCCACACCGAGTGGCCCGTGCCCGTCTCCACCAGCTGGGCAGTGATCCGCAGCCGGTTCCCGGAGCGCCGCAGGCTGCCCTCGAGCACGTAGGCGGCCCCCAACTGCTGTCCTACCTGCACTGCCGGGATCTGCTTGTCGCGAAACGCCAGCACCGCCGAGCGGGGGAAGACGCGCAGGCTCTTGATCTTGAGCAGTTCCGTGGTGACGTCCTCGGTCATGCCGTCGCGAAAATACTCGTCTTCCTTGGCGCCGCCCAGACTCTCGAAGTACATGACCGCCACCGACTTCTCCGCCGGGACCGCGGCGCGGGCCGTCGAGTCGTGCGCGGCCGCGCTCTTGCCCGACTCCAAGTCGCGCTTCACCCGGCGCAGGTCGGTGCGCACCTCGGCCGCCGACTGGTAGCGCAGCTCGCGCTGCTTCTCCAGGGCCTTGTGGATGATGCGCTCCAGTTCGGGCGGAAGGTCCGGATTGAGGCGGACGGGAGAGGTGGGCTGCTTGTGCAGGATGCCGTCGAAGATCACCGCCGAAGTCGTGCCCCCGAAGGGCAGGACTCCGGTAGCCATCTCGTAGAGCACCGCGCCCAGGGAGAAGATGTCGGTGCGCGCGTCCAGCGACTCGCCGCGCGCCTGCTCCGGCGACATGTAGGCGACCGTACCCAGGGCCGTACCCGGGCTGGTCAGGCGCGGGTCCGCCGGCCCCACCGTCTCCATGGTCGACACCCCCACCATCTCGCCGACGTGCCGCTTGATCTCCTGCAGCTTGGCCAGGCCGAAGTCCAGCACCTTGGCCTCGGCGCGCTGGGTGATGAAGACGTTGGCCGGCTTGATGTCGCGGTGGACGATGTTCTTGCGGTGAGCGGCGTCCAGGGCATCGCTGATCTCGATGCCCCATTGCAACAGCTGCTCCAGCCCGACCGGGCCCCGGGCGATGCGCTGGTGCAACGGCTCTCCTTCCAGCAACTCCATGCCGATGAAGTGCTGCCCATCGCCCTCGTTGATCTCGTAGATGGTGCAAATGTGGGGGTGGTTGAGGGAGGAGGCGGTGCTGGCCTCGCGCTGGAAGCGCTCCAGGGCCAGGGGGTCGCCGGCCAAGTCGGGCGGCAGGAACTTCAAGGCTACCCGGCGGCCCAGCTTGGTGTCTTCCGCCTCGTACACCAGGCCCATGCCACCGCTGCCCAGCTTGCTCAAGATCCGATAGTGGGAAATGGTTTGCCCGATCACTGGGTGGGGAGGCCCTCTGGAGTCGGAATCATATGGGCGCGTGCGCGCCAAGTCAATGCAGCGCCCGGGTGGTTGACGGCATCCTGAAGCCTTGGAGGTCAGCCGACCCGCAGGCCGAGGATCAGCAGGATACCGAAGGCGATGGCATACGCCAGCTCCCTCTTTCCCAGGCGATGGACCTGCAGGGGAGCCGGCGCACCCTGGAACCAGGCCACGCCGCGCAGCAAGACCGGTGCGAAGGCGAGGATCGCCCACCCCGGCAGAAGCGCGAAGCGCCAGGCGAGCGTCAGCAGAGAGACGGTCGCGGCCTCGCCCAGCAGGAAGGTCCAGCCGCGCGCGAACTTCTCCACGCGGCCGGCGGCGCGGGCGGCGCGGATGCGAAGCTGGACGTAATGGATCTGGTTGGCGGCGAAGAGCCAGTTGGCAGCCCACAACACCAGGGCGCGAGTACCCATCTGGCCCGTGACCACGTAGTAGGCGCCGGCTGCGGTCGAAGTCAGCCCGATCGCGCCCACCAACTGCGAGGCCATGCGCGTGTCGCGCCCCAGCTTGCGCAGCACCGCCTGCGCTACGAAGCCCAGGGCGGCTGCCGCACCCAGCCACAGCAGGCCCCAGGCATGTTCCTCCCAAAAGAGGAGCAGAAGCGCCACCGCAGCCACCGAGGCATAGAAGGAGAGGAAGGAGATCACCGTCTGCCGCTCGGCCAGGCCTTGAGCGCGCTGGGGTGTGGTCTCGAGCAGGACCTCGGTTGGAACCCGCAAGCAGAAGAGCGCCAGCGCCGCCAGGGTGAACAGCAGCAGGGGCAGGAGCCGACGGCCAGCCGCCAGACCGGCGGCGGCGCCCGTGACCAGCGGCACCAGCAGGATGCCCCAGGCGCCGTGTTCGCGCGGGAGCACCAGCGAGCGCACGCGCCCGGCCTTTGCTCCGGGAGCGGCTTCGTCTTTTGCCTCAGGGCGGATTGGGCGCTGCGCCGCCAAGCTCGCCATGCCGTCGCTCACCGGGCTGGTTCCGTCTCAGCCGGGCGCGCCGTTTTGAGGTCCTGCATGCGGGGCTGGTAGACGCAAAAGGGCTCTTCGTCCAAGAAATCGCCGGAGGCCGCGAAGGCGCGGGCGCGGCAGCCCATGCAGATGTTGCGGAACTCGCAGTGGCCGCACTTCCCTTTCAGGTTGTCGGTGTCGCGGAGTTGCAGGAAGACCGGCGAGTGCTCCCATACGCTGGCGAAGCTCTGCTTGCGCAGGTCGCCGGCCAGCACCGGCAGGTAGCCGCAGGGATAGACCTCGCCCTGGTGGGAGATGAAGCACACGCCCGAGCCCGCCAGGCAGCCCTTGGTCATGGCGTGCATGCCCTCGGGATGGCCGCCGGGATGTCCCCCGTGCTGCGGGCGCAGCGAGATGCCGGTGGAGCCGGGCGCGGTCATTTCCATGGGACCAATGGAGGGGAAGCGCATGCCTCCCGCCGCCGGCTTCTGCGCCCGGGCCTTGCGCTCTTCTGCCTTGCGCTGCCGCACGACGCGGAAGTAGTGGGGGGCGCAGGTGGCCTTCAGCTCGATGCCGCCCTCCTGCGAGCGGTCGTAGAACCAGTTGAGGATGCCTTCGTATTCCTCTGGCGGCACCATCTGCTCGGCGGCGATGTCGACGCCGCAGCCCACGGGAACGAGCAGGAAGGTGTGCAGGGCGTCGGCGCCCAAGCCGCGGGCCAGGTCCAGCACTGCAGGCAGCTCGTGGGCGTTGTGCCGGGCGATGGTCATGTTGATCTGCACCGACATGCCCAATTCCTGCAGGTTGCGCAGCCCGCGCACCGCCGCGTCGAAGGCCCCGGGGATGCCGCGGAAGGCATCGTGGGTCTGGGCGTTGGCCCCGTCCAGGCTGATGGAGACGCGCTTCACGCCCGCGTCCACGATCTTGCGCGCCACCTCGGGAGTCACCTGGGTGCCGTTGGTGGCCAGCGCGATGCGCAGGCCCTTGCGGGTACCGAACTTCGCCAGCTCGAAGATGTCGGCGCGGTAGAGCGGCTCGCCGCCGCTCAGCACCAGGATGGGCGAGGCGTAGGCAGCGATCTCTTCGATAAGATTGAGTGCCTTGGAGGTGGGCAGGTCGAGTGGCGAGGAAAGCTCGGTGGCGGTGGCGCGGCAATGGATGCAGCGCAGGTTGCAACCCTTGGTCACCTCCCAGAAAATCAACCGCGGCTTTCCATTCCCGTTTTCCATGACCCCTCCCTCGTCCCCTTTAGGCCGCTTCCGGCAGCTCCATGCCCTCGGGCATGACCATCTCGATGAGGTAGAGGTGGACCACCTCGCCGGTCTCGGGATTCATGTCGGCCATGATGGTGTAGCTCTCGCGGCGCGCGACGTAGCCCTTGGCTTCGTATTCCAGCACGCGGCGGTGGAAGAGGTCGTTGTCCCACTCCCGGACCAGGACCGGATCCGCGCTGGCTTGCATGGGTGCCTCCTCTGCTCACCTCCACGATAGGGGAGGCAGGCGCACCCGGCAGTGCCTCTAGTCACACGGGAATGTGACGCAAATCACAAGAGCTGGGAGCCGCATGGAATGCGGCTTCCGTGGGCCTACGGCCCGCTTCCGCCGGTGTGGCAGTCGCTGCAGTTGATGGCCGTCAGGTCGCCCAGGTCGCCCCCGGGATGCACGAAGCTCGCCCCCGGCGCCGTGGCCATGGCCTTGCCCTCCTGGTCCTGCCCCAGGATGGTGTGGCAGGTGTCGCAGTCCTTGCGGATCACCTTGCCCTCCACGCTCACGTGCTGCCCGTCGTGGCAGCGGAAGCAGCCCTGGTAGTAGAAGTGCCCGATGTTGTCGGGGTGCGTCCGCCAGTCCAGGTGCATCTCGGGGAAGATGGTGGTCTGGAAGATGCGCTGCACCTCGGCGATGGCGTCCTTCACCGCCTGCTGCCGCGTCTTGTAGAGGTCCGGGTACTTGGTCAGGTAGTAGCGGTCCAGCTCGGTGGCGATGCCCTCCAGCCCCGCCTCCGTGGTGGGATAGGAGTTGGTGAGCACGGTGACGGCCTGTTGCTTGATGAAGGGCAGGCCGGCATCGATGTGCCCGGCCAGGATGGAGTTGTCCACCGCGCGATCGGGGGGCGTGTAGATGTGGGTGGGGCGGTTGTGGCAGTCCACGCAATCCATGCGCCGCTTCTCGGCCTTCTGGATGTCGGCGGGCTTGAGGGTGGAATCCTTGGCCAGGTACTCGGTGATGCGACCCTGGCGGTCCTTCACCCGCACCCAGGGAATGACCTGGCGCTTGGTGTCGGTGGCGATGTACCACACCTCGTTGGCGATGTTCATGTGCCAGTGGATGCCGGTGGTCAGACCGGTGGTGGGACTGCCGCCGCCGGTCTTGATCAGCATGCGGATGCGCCGCGGCGTGTTCTTCTCATCGTTGCCGAAGTGCGTGATCTCCTTGTACTGCGCGCCGTAGAACTTCTCCGGCCAGTGGCATTGCTCGCAGGTCTCCTGGGCGGGGCGCAGGCTCTCCACCGGCGTGGGGATGGGCCGCGGGAAGGTGTTGAAGGTGGCGGCGTAGACCTGTCGCAGACCGGAAAGCTTGGAGCGCACGTACCAGGTGGCGCCCGGCCCGACGTGGCAGTCCACGCAGGCCACGCGGGCGTGCGGCGAGGCCGAGTAGGCGGTGAACTCCGGGTTCATCACGTTGTGGCAGAGCTGGCCGCAGAAGCTCACCGAATCGGTGAACTCGTAGGCCCGGTAGCTGCCCACCGCGCTGATCAGCAGGAAGAGGATGGCGACGCTGACGAAGGCGCCGAAGACGCTGCGGTGATGCGGGTTGTTGAAATCGATGCGCGGCAGGACGGCCAGGCCAGGCGCCAGCTTGTGCCGCCGCCGCCTCTCCAGCAGCATCCCGATCGGCACCAGGATGAAACCGAAGACCAGCACCGCGGGAAAAATCATGTAGGCGAAGATGCCGAGATAAGGCCGCGACCGTCCTCCCACCGACTCCACCAGGAACAGGAAGAGGATGTTGGCCAGGGCGACGAACATGATGACCGCCCCGCTCAGGCTGATCAGGTTGCGGACCAGGCTGGGGCGCCGCCCGGGTGCCTCGGGGGGCGCGGCCGGGGCTCCTGGGGCCTCTTTCTTTTCCTCTCCGCTCATCGGTCGTTCTCCTTACTGGGGCCCTAGCTGCTGGTGGTCGCGCAAGCTCAGCCCTCCTGCGTCAATTTGGATACGGACTGGTTGCGAGATTTATCCCGGCGGGCCCTTGTGGCTGACCGGTTCCGCCTCGTCCGCTTCGGCAGGGGGCGCCTCCACCATCGACGGCGCCGCCTCCTCCCACGCCAGTGGGTGCTCCTCCTGATAGTGCTCGACCGAGACGCGCCCATCCCAGAAGGCCCAGTTCACCGGGTAGACGTCGGGATCGAAGATGACGCT
>DASPRL010000165.1 GCA_035624475.1 Terriglobales bacterium | reverse complement strand
CCGGGCCCCACCAACGCCTCGGATCAATCCCCCGGCGGGGAGTGGCGGCGGCGCCGGCGCGGGTGGGGCGGGCGGCTGCTGGCACGGCTGCGCGGGCCCTGGCTGCTGCCGGCTGCCGGGATCATTCTGTTTGGCGTGCTCGTCGGCCTGATGACGGTCTTCCTCCTGGACCGTTTGTAGGCCGGGGTCGGAGAGCCCAGGGAGCCGGGAAACAGAGCCATGAAGCCAGGGAGGTCTTCCGTGGGGTGGCAATCCCAGCGACGCCTGGTGTACACGGTGTCGGAGAAGTGGAGCGGGTGGTTTTGCGAGCGCTGCTGCTGGAACCGTCCGCGGCCCCTTGACCCGCGCGAGAACGAGCGCCTGGCCCGCGCGATCCAGCAAGAGTTCCTGACCCACGACTGCGAGAGCTTCGCCGCCCAGCACTGGCGCTGAGGGGCGGTGGCCCCCCGAGGCGCTCCCCGGGCCCTCCCCCACCAAAGGGGGCTATGTTCCGAATCTGAAACACAAAGAGGATCTTTCGCGCGGGCGGGCGACGCTGCGGCAGGATGGCTACAGTACCGTTCCTGGGCTTGCCCGGGGACGTTGCATGCTGAGTGCAGCCCGGTCGCCACGGCCGGGCTGTGCTATTCCGGGGCGGGAGAGGCCCCCGGCGCCCTGAGGTCAGGGCGCCGGGAGAAGCAGGCAGGCCGCGATCAGTTCCAGTAGCGGCTCTGGGGGCGGGCGGTGACCACGGTGTTGTAGCGGGCCATCACCCGCTCCACCCGCGCTTCCAGCTTGGGCAGGAAGGAATCGCCGCCGTCGGGATGCTGCAGGCCGGCGAGGGCGTTGTCCCAGCGCTCGGACTTGGATTCGGCCAGCACCGGGCGCCGCGCCGGTTCCGGCGACAGCAGGTAGACCATCCACAGCACTACGCTGCCTCCGTAGGCGGCGCTGTTGATGAGGGAGAGGGCGCCGTCGCTGAGCAGCACCGAACCGCCCTGCACCCGCAGGGTCACGATCATGAGCTGCACGCTGGCGAAGAGCCCAAAGCCCAGGGCGATGCCCACCAGGTTGTGCTTCCAGGAGAGTCCCAGATGGGGCAGGAAGAGCACCAGGAAGAGCACCAGGCCGCACTGCATCACGCGGATGCTGCGGTCCAGGGTGAGGATGCCGGCCACGATGCGGCTGGCATCGCTGCCCTGCGTGGCCACCGCCAGCACGATCGCCACCAGCAGCAGGAACAGCGCCACCCAGCGAAAGAGCACGCTGCCCAGGTCGCGCAGCGCGCTGTAGGGCTGGAAGGCGTGCGCGAAGACTTCCAGGATTACGGTGAAGCCCAGCACGATGCCGATGGCGCTGGAGGCCCAGGAGACATAGAAGTAGTTGCTCCAGGCCAGGTGGTACACCGCGAACAGGACCAGGAAGCTGGCTACCTCGTAGGTGGTGTACAGGAAGAAGGCGGGGAACTGCTTGCGCAGGTTCCGGCGCAGCATGATCACGGCCAGCGCGGCTTGCAGCAAGGCCGGCCCGATCCAGAGGGCGTAGGAGAGGACAACGCGCAGGGACATAGGACCCCCTCAGGGGGACGGAGCATAGTCCATCCCCCCGGGGTCGTGCAAGAACTTTTCCGCCCCGCTGGGCTACCCGGTTGTCCCGCCGGCTACTTCTGGATCGGGGGTTTGCACCCCGGAGCCGTGGGCAGGCAGGTGGTGATGGGCGAGCTGCCATCTGCCAAGACGACCATCGGTTGCGGGTTCTGCGCAGTAGCAGGGGAAGCAGCGATGGGGGCGGCAGCAGCCACCAGGCCGGCCGTCAGAATCGTTGCAACTAACAGACGCAGTAGCGGTTTCATTCTGTTCTCCTTGGCGTGCTGAGGAAGATCACGCGGGCGGCAGTATAGTCCGGAAGGCTCCTCGTGCAAACACCTATTAGTGTTAGCCGGAGTTTGCCAAGAGAACACTGGCCGAGGGGCCGAGCCGGGGTGGTCCCAAAGTAACAGGCATAAAAGCCTGTGATCTCCTGCCAAATCGGAAGAAACACGGTCTGCAGCCGGCCCGGGCGGTGGATCCAGGGGCGTCCCGCCACCCTCTTCCCCCTGGGCCCGGACGATGCTATCGTGAAGCCCGCGGTTCCACCGCCCAGGAGCGGTATCGAGGCATGGACGAGTCCACCGGCAAGCCCAGAACGCAACCGGCCGCGCCGCCGCCCGCGACGCCAGCCTCCGCCCCGCCCGCGCCCGCCCTCGAACTCTGTCCCAACTGCTCCTCACGGCTGGAGTCCGCCCACTGCAAGCTCCTCTGCCGGCGCTGCGGCTTCTTCCTGAGCTGCTCCGACTTCTACTGAGCGCCCGCGCCGGCTCTCTCTTCCATCTCCGCCCCACCCAGGCGTAGGCTAAAGGTGTCTTGATCCCAGCAAGGAGAACGGAAATGAAGAGAAAGGGCAGCGCAGTGTGGAAGGGCGGACTGAAGGACGGCAAGGGCACGGTCTCGACCGAGAGCGGGGTGCTGAAAGGGGCGCAGTACAGCTTCAGCACGCGCTTCGAGAACGGCGTGGGCACGAACCCCGAGGAACTGCTGGCAGCGGCGCATGCGGGATGCTTCTCCATGGCGCTGTCGGGGCAACTGGGGCAGGCGGGCCTGACCGCCGACAGCATCGAGACCACCGCCACCGTCACCCTGGAGAAGGTGGAGGCGGGTTTCGCCATCACCGCGGTGCACCTGGAGGTCGCCGCGCGCATCCCCGGGGCCGACCCGGCCAAGTTCGAGCAGGCCGCGGCCAACGCCAAGGCGGGCTGCCCGGTCTCCAAGCTGTTCAACGCCAAGATCACCATGGACGCCAAGCTGGCGGGCTGAGCCGCCACCGCAGCGTCCTGCCGGTGCCGGAGGCGAGATCATGAAGAAGAAGACGAAGAAGGCAGCGAAGAAGAGGCCCGCCCACGGGAAGGCCGCGCGGGCGGGCGGCAACGCCGAGGCCAGTATCCGCCGCGTCGGCCAGGAGTGGGCCGAGCACTGGAACGCCGGCGAGCTGGAGAAGCTGCTGGCCGCCTACGCCGAGGACGCGGTCTACATGCCGCCGCACCACGGCGCGGTGCACGGCCGCGAGGCCATCCGCGAGTACCTGAAGGGGCCGATGCAGCACGGGGTCGGCAACCTGGTCTACGAGGTCACCTACATCAAGCGCTCGGGCGGGCTGGCCTACGACGTGGGCCGCTACTCCATGACCCTGCCCCAGGACGGGGGCGCGCGCCAGGACCGCGGCAAGTACCTGACGGTGTGGAAGCGGCAGGCGGACGGGCGCTGGAAGATCGTCGCCGACTCCTTCTCCAGCGACCTGGCCCCGGGGCACTGAGCTGCGCCAGCGGCCGCGCCGGGGGTGAGTTCTTCCGGACGATGGAGTTCACTGACTGTCGTTTCTCCTCCCACCCTTTGCCACAAGCGCCCGTCGCCTGCGCTCCGGGCCGGCAAAGGGTGGGGCACCCCCCGGTGTTCAGCTTTCGGGATATACTCTCGCGCGAAAGGTGGGCCACCCGCCAAAGGGTGGGGCACCCTCGGCTCTTTTGGTTCGGGGATATACTCTCCCGCGAAAGGTGGGCCACCCGCCTCTGGACGAAGGGTGGGAGAGGGATTCTGTCGTCCCTACGGGACTCAGGCTACTTTCCTTGCCCTGCCCAGGACTCCGCGCGCGGAGCGCGCTTCGTCCTGGGCTATTGTCAATCGGCCCTTCGGGCCTAGCCAAGGGAAGATCAGCCGAACCCTCTCCACATTCGGCCCGCCCGAGGTTTGGGTAGGGCCAAGGCGTCTTACCCAGCCCAATGCGGGTCACCCTCGGCTGGAGGCCGCAGGGAGAACCGCTTCCACAGCCAGCGCAGCAGGCGCCAGGCGGCGAGGGCGAAGGCCAGCGCCGTCGCCGCCCACAGCAGAAACACGGGCAGGCGGAAGAGCACCGCGATCATGAAGTCCGCATAGGCGGAAAGATCGTCGGCGGCGTCCCAGAAGGCGGCCCGCACCTGGGCGCGGGGATGCCAGCGCACGTCGGCGGGCCGGACCACGGCTTCGGTCGAGAGCGTGACCTCCAGCAGCGCCATCTGGGTCTGGTGGGCCAGCAGGTTGAGGCGGCCCTGGGTGCGCTCGATGCGCCCGCGCACGTCGGCCAGGCGCTCGGAGACGGCCAGCGTGTCCTTGATGGAGCCGGCGCGGCGCATGATCTCCAGGTACTGCGTCTCCTCGGCGTGGAAGTTGCGGAGGTTGGACTCCAGATCCACGTACTGCCCGGTCACGTCCTGGGCATCGTCCTGCTCGTTCTGGACGCGCTGGCCCAGCGCGCGCACCAGGCTGCGGGCCTCGTCGAGGCGGGCGGCGGGAACGCGGATGGCGATGGTGGCACTCCTTGCCCCGGCGCCTTCATCCGAGACGCGCACCGATTCCACGTAGCCATCGAGACGGTAGGCGAGGGCGCGGATGTGCTCCGCCGCCTGGGCGGGGTCGGCGACCAGCAGCGTCATCGAGCCTTTGCGCAGCATGCGGCGCGAGGAGAGTACAGGCTGTGACACGGGCTGCGGCGCGGCGCCGCCGTCGAGCGGTTGTTCCGGCTGGGCGGCGCCCTCACGGTAGCGGATGGCGCCACTCTGGTCGGTGGAGAAGCGGCGGGTTCCGCTCTGGCCGGGGGCCAGCGGCACCGCCTCGACGCGGTAACCGTCAGGGATGCCGTCGCCGTCCTCGTCCCGAGGCTCGTAGCGGAAGCTGTAGCCCGACCTCTCGCCGCCGGCCAAGCGGTCATCGATCTCGGGCGCGAGGTCGGAGAGCTTCTCTGGGAAACCCTCGCCCGGATGCTGGGCGCTGTAAGTCGTGACCGCCGTATTGATGGCACGGAGCGATCCCACCGTCGTGGCCTCGTTGGCGGCCATCCGGGAGCGCAGCAGGTTGGGCACGGCGATGGCCGCCACGGTCAGGACGAGGGCCACGACAAGGAACAAGGTCATCAGCCCGGAAAGGCGCGACGGTTTTCTGGTGGTTACGCCTGTGGTTGGCACACACACCTCCCTGGTCTGCCGGAGGGACGGCAGCGAGGTTTCGACAACGATAGGGACCAGGCACACCCGCGACTCACGCGTGGGAGTGGGGAGCGAGGGGAGTCACGCAGGACCTGGGAGTCGTTCGAGCAGGGAGCAATCCGAGTGCCAGCCGCGAGAGCACATTGTCGGAGGCGGCAACCCGCTGTGAACTCGCGCGAAGCGGCTACCGCGGCGCGGGCGAGCAGCCGCCGTTCGGTGCGGCTCCATGACAAACCGTGGCAGGGATGGACCGGAAATGTCAGTCTCCCACGCAAGCCAAAAGCAGGTTTGAGTGGGCGCCCTGGCAGCACCAGGGCCCAGGGGGCGGAGCTAGGACTTCTCCTAGGGGCTGCGGCAGGGCTGGGGAGCTGGACTGGTGTAGAATCGGGGATATCGGAGCAGAAGGCATGACATCCTCATGGCGGAGTGAGAAGGGACATCTGGCGTGCCGCTGGTCCGGGGCCGCGGAGGACGAGGGCGGCGGATACCGCCCACAGTGGATGCAAGGGTCCGACATCCGCGGCAGCTACTTACCGCCCCTCCCCGATTTTGCCGGCCACAGCCCGTTCGGTGGACCTTCCTGGTTCGGCCTTGACGTGCACGACCCGGCGCGGCGCCTCGCCTCGAAGTAGAGTGAAGACCGGGAAGTCCCGTAGGACGCCTGCGGCGATCGCTGAAGAGTCCCCTTAGCGCCAGCCACCCACCCACGTTTCCCGCGGATCTCGGATCGATGGGCGACCGCATGCCCGGCGCGCACGCGCGGCTCAGCGGCTCGACTGCAGCGCGTGGAGAGGGGCCTGGGCGCGGACGGGGGGAGCCGGCCTGCTGCCCTTCACGATCAACCAAAGGATGCGGTTGAAGAGGGCGTCGTCGACGCGGTCGGCGGCGCTCAGGTCGATGCCCTGGGAGAGCCGCGCGGCCGCGGTGTGGGGCGGGTTCTTCTCGTTGCGGTCGGCCTGCGGGGTGAGCGCGGTGTAGGGAGTGAGGTCGGGCTGGGCGGCAAAGACGTCGGCCAGGGAGCGGCTGAAGTAGTCGAACTTGGAGAGGCGGTCGAGCCCCAGGATGTCCTCGATGGCGGCGACCACGTCGGTGGTGTTGGCGAAGCGATGGACCACGCCGGGGCGGCTGTAGGCGGAGATGACGAACAAGGGCGAGCGGTGGGAGTCCACGTGGTCGGGCCCGGCCTGCGAGTCGTCCTCGAGGACGAAGAGCACGGTGTCGCGCCAATAGAGGGAGCGGGAGAGGGCCTCGACGATGCGGCCCAGAGCAAGGTCGTTGTCGGCCATGTAGGCGCGGGGGGTGAGGAGGCCTTCGCGGCCCCCGGCGGTGTGGTCGTTGGGCAGGTGCAGGACCTCGAGCTGGGGCAGGTTGCCGTCGCGCACGAACTGCTGGAACTCGGCCAGCCAGGCGTCGGCGCGCACCTGGTCGCTGATGCTGAGATCGAAGGGCGGATACGCCGGACTGATGTGGTGGGCCAGGCCGGGCTGGGTCATGGGCCAGCCCTCGCGGCCGTGCACCATCTCGCCGTAATCACGGAAGGAGACGCCCTGGCGGGCGGCCAGGGTCCAGAGGAAGCCATCGTTGGGCTCGCCCGCCTCCTCTCCGTCCACGTCGGCGCGCCGCCGCGAGTAGCTGGAAGGGATGGTCTTCTCGCCGTAGTCGGTGACGTAGGCGGCGGTGGACCAGAGGTGTCCCTGGGAGCTGACCTCGGCGTTGGTGAAGAAGCGGTCGAAGAGCCCGAAGCGCAAGGCCAGGGCGCGGTGATTGGGAGCGACGTCGGGACCGAAGAAGACCAGGCTGGGATCGCCGTCGCCCTGCTTCAGGTCGCCCAGCACCTGGTCGTAGGTGCGGTTCTCCTTGATGATGTAGATCACGTGCCGGAAGGGAGGATAGCGCCGGGGCGAGGCCTTCTCTCCCCAGCCATTGGCGGCGGCGACGCGGGCGGAGAAGGCGGCCTCCTCGGCCGGGATGAAGGCGTCGGACAGGAGGCGCAGGCTGCCGTTCAACTGGCCCAGGTCGTAGCCCAGGGGGCGGGTGATGCCCTCGCCCGGAGTCGGGCCTTCGGGGTTGGCGTGGCTTCCGTGGCCCTTGCCGGTCAGCACCAGCAGCTTGCCGGAGGCGTCGAGCAGGGCGGTGGGATACCAGTCGGTGGGGATGCGGGCGCGCAGGGGCGTGCCGGAGGCGGCGAGATCGAAGACCGCCACCGCGTTGTTGTCGGCCTCGGCCACGAACAGGCTGGATCCGTCGGCGGAGAGCGCCAGGGCGTTGGGGGTGCTGCCCTCGGAGGGGCCGGCGGGAGCGGCGTCGCTGAGGTAGCGCAGCACCCGCGCCGGGCGCGTGGCCACCACCGCCACCTGGTCGCTTCCCGCCAGGGCGACGAACAGGCGCGCGCCCGAGCGGTCGGCGAGCAGGGCGGAGGGATGGCGGCCGACGGAGATCTTGCGCTCGAAGGAGAGGCTGCCGTCAGCGCGCGCGCGGAAGACGGAGACGGTGTTGCCGCCCCACGCGGAGACGTAGACGGCGCCGTCGGCGGCGGGCGCGACGGCGTAAGGATAGTGGTCGGTGGGGAAGCGGCGCACGGCATCGCCGCGGCGCAGGTCCACCACCGCCAGGCTGTCGCCCACGTTCTCGGCCACGTAGAGGAAGCGGCCGTTGCGGGAGACGGCCAGGCCCGCGGGATAGCGCGAGCCGGTCTTGCCGGCCTGGGGCGCGGCCAGCACGATCTTGCGCTCGAAGGTGGCGGCGCCGTCCTTCCAGGAATAGCAGAAGATGGAATCGTCGTTGCCGCCGGAGACGTAGAGGGTGCGGCCGTCGGGAGAGAAGGCGACGCCGTAGAAGGCCGCCGGCTGCGGCAGCGTCTGGGTGACCCGCCGCGAGGCCAGGTCCACGACCTGGATGCCCTGCTCCCGCCACCCGCTCAGCACCACCACGAGCTTGTCTTTCTCCGGGGCGAGCGCCATCCCGATGGGCATGGAGCCCAGATCGACGAACTCTCCGGCCGGGTCCAGGCGGACTCCGGTGGGCAGGGTGGAGGTGTAGGCCGGCGGGGAATCGGCGGCAGGCGCGGCGGCCGCGGCCGTCAGCAGCCAGCCCCCCAGCAGGGCCGTGCACAGCAGTCGAGAGCGGCGGAGCGTTCGCATCTTCCCGGTCCTTGCGGCGAGCGTCCATTGTATCGCTGCCGCGGGACGCCGGCTCCAACCCGCGCTGCGGACGGAGCCGGCCATGGGAGCCGGGGGCCCCGCCTCACTGGTGGGTGAAGGGGACGATCTTCCAGGCGGGGTCGACGCTGGTGGAGACGAAGGCGGCGCCCACCTTGGTGGCCCCGTTCATGGTCCACACCACCACGCTGGTGGTGGAGTCGTTGCGCCACAGCAGGTCGGC